>JAUWPK010000039.1 GCA_030611625.1 Promethearchaeum sp.
TCCCGATGATGAAATACTATAGGAAGCATTTACAATTCCGTTAGTGAGAACATTAAAATTATCTGATGTGGAGGTTAGGTCGGTTCCAGTTGAATCTTGTAAAGTCATTGAAAGGGTAAACTGATCTCCGGGCATAACTGGATTAGAATCTGTTTCGGTATCGACAGTTAATAGAGTAGTAGTTGTAATATCATGATAAAGAGTTGAATTTTGAACAGTAAATTCGTCAACATAAATAAATTGGGAAATAATTTTTGTAATATTTGCCAAAACACCTAAATCTAAAGAATAATCATAATCATCTGGAACGTTAATCGAAATACTGAACTGCCCTTCCCATGTATTCTTCAATTCCGAAAAGACAGTTAAATTAGGATAAAGCGTCAGGTTAGAATCGGAACCATCGCACAGATGACCATCTAAGATCGGATAAACCGGAAGATCGCTTTTATTTATCCACCCACCTTCATATTTTTGAGTATATCCGTTTAGTGTGAAGTTCGATCCTCTAACCGTATGAGATTGACTTATGCCAGTTATAAATAATAGGGTATTATGTGCTGCTGAACGAGGTGTTTTTAGGGTATCTTCATCTTGGATTGAAATATTTGAATCATTATTTAGCAAATGTGAGAATATTCCACTAATTGAAACAACAGAAATGCATATAACAGAAATAATAACTATTGAGAGCCATTTATTAGAAATTTTTGAATCCGTTTTTATATTCATATTATTTTCCTCCATTTTCATATGTCATTTTTAATACAATTCTATTATACTACTATGGGTTCCGTTATAGTATTAGCAGCATCTAAACTTTCTGGAGCATCTCCATCATAGGAAACAGTATAATATGCAGCATCCCAATCCATAAGTATATCATTTATCTCATAATTGCCACTTGCATCAGTATAAACAGTTTCTGTATGCACTAACTGGTCATTTTCATCATAAAATTCAATAATTATTTCTTGTCCAGCAATTGCTACTGCAGTACCATTGGAATAATAAAGAGTTCCCGAGATGTTTAAATTTGTTCCTCCAATAATGAAACCATCCCCTACAGTATCATACACGAATGATGTCGTTAAATATGGCTTATCAAAAATTGTAAATTGTAATTCTGTAGCATTATCAGATAATACTGCAGCATTATAAGACAATCCGGGGTCTGTAATAACCAAAGTACCATCAAAACCAATAATAATTGAATAATTCCCTAAAAGCGGATCTATTGTACCAATTAATGAAATCAAAGCAGTGAAAGTTCCATCTTGAGAATTTGTATCCCATGATAAGCTAACCGAGAAAATCCCCGTAGGATTAATAACTGAGCCACCTTGTAAAATCCAGTAAGTTAAATCAGCGTAATTATAACCCAATGAATTTGTATCGTAAAGTGTTCCAGTTATTGTGATTGTTTGAAGGGTATCACCAATTCCTAAAACTTCAGTCCAATCAGATCTTGAATTTTGACAAGTGAGCGCATTATTGTAAATTACCCAGATATAATCTTCATAATTACCACCTTCTAATGTGAAGTAGACACCATCATATGTTAAAGAAATATTATATCGATGAGGTCCTGGATTTACTCCTGGTCCATAATTAACAGTGAAATTATAATAACCGTTTCCGTCCGTCACACCAGTATCAATAACAGTACCTGTGGTTAAATCGGTTAGAATAACCGTGGCTCCGATCTGACCTGCAGAATTATGTAAAAGTGATAATGATATTATAACAGATTGCCCAGAAACCCTGATGCGAGTATCGGGGGTAGCGGTACTACTAAAAGCAATATCATCTAAACGAGCAGTAAAACTATAGTATAGTTCTGGGTTAAAAACAACCGTAGTCTCGTTTGTGAGATAATCAGTCCGAATTTCATAATCATGAGAGTCCAGATAAGTCCCAGTATTTAGAGTAATTAAAAATTCAGCATAACCGCTACCATCTGTAACATCCGAGCCAATTTGTGTTTCTCCCGATGTAATATCATATAAATAGACAGTCTCTCCTACTTTTGGGGCACCTTCAAATGTCAATATACATGAGAAATTGAGAACATCATCTTTTCCGCGAATAGGTGGCGCTCCTATAAGTGAAAATAGGGTTCCATCAAACATTGGTGAAAAAGTATAATTTAGATAAGGATCAAAATTGACGATAATTGAATCAGTGAGAAAATTTCCAGGAGTTGAAGCATTCAATACAAAATTATGATTTCCAGCTTCAAACCCAGGACCGAATGTAACTGTAAAATTAACATATCCATTACCATCCGTAATTCCAGAATCAATCACTACCCCATTATCAATAAGGTTTACATTGGCACCAGATTGACCCACGCTATTATTAAGGAATTCACCCGAGAGTTGAAAAGATTCACCAACACCTAAGGGAGGTGGTGATGCAAAATCAAATATGATGAGGTCATATCGCCCTTCAAATTCATAATTGGCATTTGGATCGTAAATAATTTCGATCGTATCCTCAAAAATTCCCACACCTGTATCTAAATATATTCTATATGTATGGATCCCATTTGTATCAGATACTGAAAAGGAAAAGGTAAAGTTTGAATAACCATTTATATCGGTGAAAATTGGGGTGAAATCAGTAGAGTCTGGTTGTTCATCTATATCCACACTAATTCCCGATTTACCAACACCTTCATGAATTAATTCACATGATATTTGAATTGCGGTCCCGGTTCCTTTAAGTCGATTTTGAGGAATTCCTGCGTTTGCAAATCTAACGTTATCTAGATGAGCTGTAAATGTGAAATCCGTAGGATCTGATAATTCAATTACTCCGGTGCTAGAATCATTAACAAAATTAGTAACATAATATGCACTCCAGAGGGTATTCCATGAATTATCCCAACCATATATAATTGGATCCCATTCACCCATGAAATATGAATCAGTATGAATAGGCCCACTATTTACATTAGTAGTTCCACTGAATCTGAAATTAGCATAGTATGGAGCAATATTAGGTATAACTTCACTCAAAGAATCCAATTCTATGTATCCAGAATTGATCTCAGTCCATGTGTTATCGAGCATTCTATAATTTATCCTATAACTTTGAAGGGGTTCACTAGTGCCAGCATCAAAAATATTTCCCGTTATATTGAATTCATCAGCGTACGTAGTATTTGATCCAGAATTTATGAAGTATTTTCCACCTGTAGGCCCACCCCGTCCATCTGGATATGTATCAGAAGTATGATCTAAAACCACTGCTCCTTTAATGAACACCCAAAACCGTCCAATTGCAATATGGGAAGTATTCGTCCATTCAATTTTTATTAAATGAGGCCCTATTGTCCAATCTGAAATCGCATCTGAAGAAACATCATAAATTAGCGATCCTTGACCGTCTACTGCGTTGGTGGTAAAATTACCTAAATTTCTACCTTCAGTTTCATCATCAACAGAAATATCTCCCGATGTCCAATCTGTTCCCCAAAAGGTTTGAGCAGTAAAATTAAGAGTTAAATTATTCCTATAACCGATTGTGGGTCCTGTTGGATAACTTGTAGATGCACCGTTCACGGCACTTGTATTATTTACAGTGAAAGTGTATTCAATATATTCAGCATCAAAATATTGAATACCATCTATGTGTTTTTCCTCTGCATATGCCATATGAGAAGATATATATTGAAATGGTGTAAGATAAGGTTGAATTAAAGGATCAAATAGTTGAATATCATTAGCTAGATTGAATTCTCCATAAAATAATGTATAAATGGAATAATTGTTTTGTTGCCAACCAAGCAAAGAAATATCAAAGGAGAAATTTCCATCAATACTGGAAACAGTAGACGCACTCGGGATGAAATCTATAAGATCTCCAGGATATGTATCACCTGTTACTAATCCTTTAGGGTAAATTAAAGCATTTTTTACCGGTGCATTTACATCAGGATCCCACACATAACCTTGAAGCGAAATCATAGCCGTCGGATCGGAAGAAGAATTAACAATGGCAGGAAGTGCATCTGTAAAATATATATCAATATCTTCAATAATATTTATTATTGAAACATTCCCGAATTGCACACCCATATAATCAGATGAGAAATTTAAAATATGAGGTCCGGAAACCATATCTATTAACGGCAAAGTAAAAGTAACAACCCCATTTGAATTAGTGTAGTCACTATCGATAATTGTGCCATAAGAAATATCTTTCATTACAACTTCCAAGGAACTTAACGGACTGCCTAGAAAAGATGCAGTAACTTCTATATTTATCTCAGTTGGAGTCACAATAGTTCCACGATCGTATCCAGCTATCTCAGGGATATACGAACCATCGAATTTTAAAATGTAGCTTAAATCTTCTGATGTAGGTTCAGTCGGTGTTGCGGTGAAGTGATTATCAAATTCAACCCAATCTCCGGATGATGTAGAGTCTGGAATAAAAACTTCTAACCAAGTATAAGTATTTGCAATACGATATACAAATGCTTCAAGATTTCCTTCAGAAGAATCGAGATACGTACCACCAAATTGAGATGCAATAAAATCATCCCATTTGTATCCAGATACATAACGGATACTTAAACCCTCCAAACGAGCAAGTGCAACGGTTAGTGAAGTAATCTCAAAAGGATATTTAGATTCTCGCGTTTCACTCAACCACTCAAGGGGATCTTCTCCATCACCTGGTCGACTATCTCCTTGAACGTTGTATACGTAATTTGCACCAACATAATCTATAACAGCTTGTGTTTTATCATAAATATTATCTGCACTTGTAAAAGCAGAAGTGGCTTCCAATTCATCTGCAGCAATATCAAAATAATAATTGTTGCTTCTGTAATTATCCCAATCGGTGGCTCCATGAGGACCTGTTAAACAGGCTAAGACGCCTATATTACCACCAGTATATTGTGCCATTGTAACTCCTAAATTTCGATAATAGGTAGCAGACTCATAATCATTGCTATCATACAACATATTATATGTAATATTTGTAAATTGGCCGAGGTCATCCCCCGAATAACTTGCCTCTGCAAGCATCCCCCCTAAATAAATTTGATTTTTTAGGAGTAAACTATCACCTACTAAAGGAGAAGAACTAGGTGTATATTCTAAAACCTGTGCATCTGGAGATATCGAAGGAAGACCTGTAACAACTTGTGGACTCGCCATTATTGGATACTTTATCTTCCATTTTTCATCATCCGAGTTCGTCCCATAAACTAGACTTTGAGAATTATCCAGCGAATCAGAAATGTCCCAATCAAAATCCGTCGTGTTATAAAAATCGTATGCAGCGATTTTAAACAAGGTTTCTTCTTCATTGTTCCAAGAATTTGAGGGATTGGTCGCAAAAGTGTAAAACATAGGTCGGGCTAGAAGTGCTAATGCTAATTCTGGCGGGAAACCATCAAGCATTGAACTATCGAAACTATCGCCCCCTGCCAAAGATTCAAACAATCCGCTCAAATCATCTCCGAATAAGTCAAAAAGTTCATCCGCGGTCATATTTTCACTAGCCAAATAGTCCAGAGTCTCATTCCCGAGTAAATTTGATAAGAAGTCCAGCTGTTCTGATGCGTTAAGATCATCAAAATAAGATGAATTAAATAAGGAATCAAGATATTTTTGATAATCGTAATCTATAGGAATTAATTCAGCGTCTTTATTTAGGGTATATTGACCTTCCTCTGATACTGGATAACGTTCTGAACCTATATAGAAAAGAAGCGTAGTCAGTAATGTGTTAATACTATATCCACCGAGAATTAAACCAGAAACGATAATGAGCTTGTAAATATTTTGTCTTTGACTTTTAGAAATTTTTGCCATATTTGATTCACCTTACTATTGAAAATAATTTCAAATTTCTTAATATATATATTATAAGAAAGAAATCTCATTTCAAACTTAAAAGGATTTTTATCTCGGATTTTTTTAATGGAAAAATAGGGGCGAAATAAGTAAAATATTTTGTATTTATGAGAATTACCTAAAGACCTCTAACAAATTCAAATTAATAACAAAAATCGACAAAAAACAAGACAAAATATAATTGATTAAGTAGAGATTTGATTTTAAGTTCAGTGTCTTTGGCCCAAAATTGAATAGGTGAGGACCTTAAAATGCATAAAATCTAATTTTATAGAATTACAAATTAATTTATTGGGATTTTTATGGGGAAAAATGATTGGTCGGGGTTTTTTCTTGTTTTGGATGGAATTGATGGATGTGGAAAGAGCACACAAGCAAAGAAATTATGTAATTATTTTAAATCAAATGATATTCAAACTCTTTTAACGGCAGAACCTTCAGATTATGATATTGGAAAAATGTTAAGAAAATATTTGCAAAATTCTGAAATTCCCGCTTCAGTAGATGCACTTCTCTTTGCAGCAGATAGAATTGAGCACTGTAATAAAGAAATCTTACCCCTTTTAAATAAAGGTTCTATAATTATATCGGATCGATACAGAGATTCATCCTATATTTATCAATCGATAGAAGGAAAAAATGAAGGAGTTTCAATCGATTGGATTAAAAATATTAATAAATTCAGTTTGATTCCCGATTTAACAATAATTATTGATATAGATCCGAAAATCGGTCTTAAAAGAAAAAGAAAGCAAGCAATAAATTCGCAGAATCAATCTTTAGATAAATTTGAAATCGATGAATTTCAAAACCTGATTCGAGAAGAATTTATTAAAATCGTAAAAAATAGTGTTGTATCTGATGAAGGAATCCATATTTTGATTGATGGAAATGGTTCTGAAGAAGAAGTTTTTAACAAAATCATGCAGGTAATAAAATCTTATCTAAAGAATAATTTTAAGTTAAAATAATAAGAATTAAAATAAATTGAGAAAAACTAGATCGCGTGCTTAACAGTTTTTTATGGAAGAATATTTATGTGTTCATGATTTCTATGATTTTCTTAATCGCTTTATCAATTAGCATAAAAATTATTCCGAGCTTAGAATCCTTATCAATTAAAGATACAAGAATTGCATGAGATCCAGCTTTAGAGATAATTATTGTCCCTAATTCCCCTTCTAACAATATTCTTTTTAAATTTCCTCGCTCTAATTCAAGAGCGGTACTTTCTGCCACACTGATGATTGCTGCACTCATAGCGGAGATTAATGATACATTGGCATCATCAGCCAGAAGAGATGTTATTGGTAAACCTTGAGTTGTGACAATTGTACATCCTTGAATATCTCCACGATTTGAACTTAATTCTTGGAGCACGTACCATAATTTATCTGAATGCGCACTTTGCGCAGTATCTATGTTTTGCATTGTTTTCAGTTATCCTACAATATTAATTTTCCCGCTATCCAAAATTAATAATTATATAAATTTTATTAATTTTATTTATTAATTTTATTTATTAATTTTGTTTATTGCTCATTTTTTTTTGTGCAAAAAAATTAATATTTATGAATTTGGAACAAACACCTCAATCAATAAGGTTAATTTAAAATCTTATCGTTCTTTAAAAATAATGAAAATAATGACTCCTACAAAAAAATCTACAAAAAAAACAGCCAAAAAATCAACGAAATCTTCTGCTAAGAAAAACACTAAGAAAACAACTAAAAAAAGTGTGAAAAAAACTTCTAAAAAAACTACTAAAAAAGTAGCTAAAAAAACAACAACTGCGAAAACTTCAAAACTAGCTGTCAAAAAGGGAGTAAGTAAAACTTCAACAACTAAACAGGTCCAAAAGTCTAAAGTAAAAACCGAAGAAGTAAAGAAGGAAGAGAAAGAAGAAAAGGTAGAAAAGGAATTAACCGAAGAAGAGAAGACCCAAAAAGAAGAAGAAGAAAAAGAGAAGAAATTGCGATATGAATCTTTTAAAAAAGCAGGCGAAATCCATCAACAAGTAATAAAATTCATTAAACCAAAAATCAAGATCGGAACCAAATTATTAGATATTTGTGAACAAACAGAAAATAAATTAACTGAATTAGGTGGGGAAATCGGATTCCCGACAAATGTATGTGTAAATGAAATTGCAGCACACTATACAAGCCCACCAGATGATGAATCCGTTATTAAAGAAGGAGACGTTGTAAAAATTGATATCGGAGTATCAGTCGAGGGATATGTTGCGGATGGTGCTTTCACAGTCTCTTTTAATCAAGATCCTATCACAGAAAATTTAGTTATTGCTGTAGAAACCGCTGTCTTAAAGGGATTATCTATCATCAAATCCGGAGTAAAAACTGTAGAAGTTGGAAAAGTGACATCCAAAATTATCAGAGGCTTTGGTTATAATCCAATTAAAGATTTACACGGGCACTCACTTGAAAAATGGCAAGTTCATGGCTTTAAAGAGATACCTAATGTAGGAATTTCAAGCGGGGATGTTTTTGAAGAAGGAGATGTATTCGCCTTAGAAGTTTTTGCGAGCACAGGGTTGGGAAATATCCATAATGGCGTAAATTGCAATATTTATGGATATGATTTAAATACAGAGCGTGTCCCAATTCGTATGAAAATTACACGTAGAGTAATCGGTTGGATCTCTAAAATTAAGAAAACATTACCGTTTTCCACTCGGGAATTATTGAAAGAGTTTAGAACCGGAAAAATGGCAATAAAAGAACTCACTAATGCGGGTAAATTAGTTAAACACTATGAAATTAGAGAACAGAAAGGCGTATTTGTATCTCAATACGAAAAAACATTTATAGTTACCGAGAAAGGAATAGAAGTGTTTAATTAAAACAATTAAGTTCAAACAAATTTTACTATTTTTTTTCATGACTTTTTATAAAATCTTTTTAAGTTATAGGTTATAATTAAAGTGAAATGTTCGGAAGATGTGGAGTTTTTTGTAGCCAATGTCCTACTTTTCGTGGAGATATTCAAAATCTTGCAAAAAAATTGAAGGAACATGTTAAAGATGACTGGGTTGATGAATTATGCATTTTTGATTTTAAGAATTTCATGAAAGGTATAGATTGGTGTATCAACTTGAATTGCCCTACTTGTCAAAAGATAGAAGAGCCTTGGTGCGAAGTTCTAAAATGTGAAAAAATTATATCAAAGGAAATGAGATCATGTTTAGAATGTCAAGAATTCCTTTCATGTTCAAAAACCGATTATCATAGAAAAAGATATCCGGTTGTAATTGATTACTATAATACAGTGAAAGAAAAAGGTTTTGCGGCATATTTAAAAGAAGAAACTGAGAAAGCTGAGCAGGGAGTTACATTTTTAGATTATAGAACATATTAAAATCACATAATGTGTTTTTTTATATTTCTTACAAGACTTTTATTATTTAAATTAAAAAAACTCAAGTTTTAAATTTATATAATCCAAATTTTAAATGAGTTCTAATGGGCGAATGCAAACTAAGATCAAATTTAATTGAAGGTTTTCTCTACGAATTTTTATCTCATGAGAGAACAAGTGAGCAGATATATGTTGCAATTTTGGAACGATTTGGGGAAGAAGTTTGCGCTTCTTCTGATTTAAATAGCAAAGGGATTCCAAGATATAAAAGCAAGACAAGAAAAATATTGGATAGAGGTATAAATAATGGAATCTATATTTTTGAAGAAGCCATTAAGAAATATCGAATTCCAGAATAAGAATAAATGATTTTTTTATAAATTTTTCCTTAGCCACTCGCAATAGCGATGAACCCCTTCCCTAAATGATACTTTTGGTAAAAATCCTAATTTTTTTATTTTTTCAATAGATAGTATCATTTTTGCTACATCACCAACCCATCCTTTTGAACCACCAGAGTATGAATGCTTTACATTCGAAAGATTTAGCTCTTTTTCATAAATATCCGCAATTTCGTTTACTGTATACCAATCCTCCGATCCAAGATTAAAGAAATCATACCAACTTTTTTGATTGTTAAGATTATCAGCGACTAATAGAATTGCATTAATTGCATCAGAAACGTGCAGATATGACTTTTTTTGCGTTCCATCGCCTAAAATATTCAATACATCAGGATTTTCATTCAAATGATTGAAAAAATCATATCCAACTCCGTGAAGGGATCTTTCACCAAAAATATTTGCAAATCTTAATGAGGCAGATTTAATATGGTAAGAAGATGCATAGGAAGTTAAATACATTTCCGCCGCAGCCTTTGATGAGCCATATGGACTTATGGGATTTAAAGCAATTTTCTCGGTTATTGGAAATAAATTTATATCTACATCACCATATACAGTTCCACCTGAAGATGCGAAAATAAACTTGTCTATTTTATATTTTCTAGCATATTCTAAGACATTCAATGTTCCTTGCACATTTTGTTTAAAAGAATTTAATGGATTTGGAACGCTTGATCGAACATCTGGATCGGCTGCGAAATGATAAATGATATCAACTTTAGGCAATTTCTCAAGCATAAAATCTGCATTCAGGATATCATCCTTAATAAATTTACATTTTCCACTATCAATATGAATTTGAATATTTTCCAGAAAACCTTCAACAAGATTATCTAAAACAATGACATGATTACCATTTTTAATTAATGCATCAACTAGATGACTACCAATAAAACCAGCACCTCCAGTTACGAGAGCTCTCTGGATAATATCCATAAATAAAGGAAAAAGACTTTAATTAAAAAATTTCGGGTATTTTTATGTATCTTTGTTGTCAGCCCCGCATTGAGAACAGATTAAATCTCCTTCTTCTAAGCTGGCACCGCATGCAAAGCATATTCTCTTTGCTAATTTTAAATTCTTGCTATCAGAAACTGCATTTGGTCCAAATGGATCTGGAACATTGGATTCTTGTTTATTAGATGATTTGAATGGATCCGATTCATAGCCAGCAACCGATAAATTCTTTCCATTTTCAAATGAATTCGATGGTGTGCTTAAATTTGGTTGATTTTCACTGACCTCGGGTTCAGTTGAAGTTATATCCAAAGTTTGCGTATCTTTTTTATAATCATCTAAATTTAGTTGGGAATTATCGGGTCTTAATTCAGGAATTATACTTGTACTTGAGAAGGGAAGGGGTTTTACTTCTTTAAAGCTTTTAGGCATTTGTTTCAATGTTTCTTCAAGTTTCTGAAGTTTTGTTAAATCTTCTTGGTTACTACTAACAGTATCTTGAGAAGGAGGAGTAACTGGAGGTTCTACGGGTGAAGTTATTCCAGAAATATCCGGGGGTTGTGTTTTGGGGGTTTCTTCAAATGCATCTTCAGGAGTTTCAGGTAAAGACATTAACTGATTCATCATATCATCTTCAGATGAAGGATCAGTTTCAGATGGAGGTCCGCCAACTGCAAAAGGGGTATTTGATGATTGCGTGTTTTCAGCAGTTTTAGATTGTTTATGAATTATATTAGAGCCAAATACAGATGAAATTTCTCCATCGCTAAAGGATCTCACTTTCTGAATAATATTTTCAGCTTGAAGTATTAATTTCTTCCTTAAATTTATTGGACAATTTGGAGTTTTAGCGAAATTGATCATGAATTGACATATTTTGATCCACAAATTTATTGATTCTTTTGGATGAATTTTTTCTATTATCCGGACATCATTCATATACTGTTTGAATTTCTCATTAAATTGCACTATGTTCATAGTTTTTCAACCTTCAAAAGTTCCTTATGTAACGCGAAGAAATTATTTTCTTTTAAGTCTTCGCTTCCTTTTGATCCTTAATGATATGGAAAAAACAAAAAATCCAATTACTATCAATCTTGGAAGAAATTGAAAAATTGCAGCCAGAATCTAAACCTGGATCAGATTTAGAGACATATTTATTAAAATGGATGAAAATTAGGAGGATTTGTTTAGATGGACTTAAGGATCCTACACTTTCTAATATTGATAAGAGTTTGTTGAATAGTCTTATTACTAAATTCCAGCAAAATGTCCAACCTAAACTATTAGAATTCAGTAAAACTATTAAAAAAACACCATTAAATGTTAGTTTAGGCAACTTTATGTCGAAACTGAATGATTTCTTTGACGAGGGGCAACAGTTCTTAAGCATTTTACCAATAAAATCCTATTCAATCTATGAAGATGCACTCTTTTTTATTAATATTTACCAATTTGCATTTGATCCGGTTATTTCCAGATTAGCAAAGGGGAATGTCTTTAAAAAAATTAAACTAATAAAGGAAGCTTTTGAAGTAGAAGCAGGTCAAGAAAATTTAGAGAAAAAACAATCACAATTGAACAAATCATTATCAAATTCTTTAAAGGGTACTAGTCCATCTGCTCCACAACCAGAACCAATAGAAGTTGATACAAGGAATGAAGGGGATATAATGATCGGGAATTTATCGTTACCTGAAGAAGAAATTGAACCGATTAAAGAAACTTACCCAGAACCAGAGCCCATCCCAGAACCGATACCACAACCAATTCCAATACCTTCAATAGAACCTACTACAGAAGCAGAACCTCCAAAAGTAACATATTCCTATTCCAAATGGTTTCCAAGTCAATCCTGGAATGATTTTGCCTTGTATAGATATTGTTATCAATGTGGACATGTAATTAATCCAGAAGCGGTTTGTACTGGATGTCAACGCCAATTTTAAAAAATTATATTATATGTTTTAATTCAAAATAGATTCATTGATAGAAATAAATTCGGGGTTGTTAAATGAACCGTTTTTTTCTTTCAAACGCATTATGACCGCGTTGCCAATTTTCTTGTTTTTATAGTAAGAAGTGGAAAATAAACTGACAAGCTTTTTATTGAAGAAGAATTTATACCCATTTTCTAAAACTTCATGAGCCCTAACCATTAAATCTAATTTATTAGCTTCCATAAATTTTTGAAAAATAGACTCACCAAAATAATTTCTACCTGTTTCCGGGTGTAATTCATAATCGAGAATATTTTCTTTTGGATCGGACCAAAGTAAAGCGCTCATGTAATCATCGAATTGCTCGTAAGAAGGAACTTTAATTTTAATTTTTGATTTTAAATCATCTAAGGTTATGATATTTGAAGGGTTCTTTAAATCAACAGGAATTCCTCCATGCACTGTAATAATTCTTTTTACTTCATTATTGCTAGCTTTCATAGTTAAAATATGAATAACAGGTAATCTCATGAAGAACTTAATAATCAATCCGTAAATTTCATCAATTCGATCTTTAATAATGAAATAATCCTTTAAATTTCGGTAAAATCCATAATATTTATTTATCTTCTGATCTTCATGATTTCCTCTGAGCATTATTACATTATTTTGATTGAGAAGAAAGAATGCAGTAATCAAAGTCAAATTTTCCAAATCATATAGATTTCTATCAACATAGTCCCCATCAAAAATAATTTTAATTTTTGGGGATTTCTCAAGAATTTTTTCAAAATATGAAATAATAATTAAGCTTTCTTCATAGGATCCATGTGTGTCTCCTATAAAATATGCAATTTCACCTTCATCGCGAATAATTGCAATTGGTTCTTCATCAGTAAATTTGTTTACATATGAGTAAAATGAAAGATATTCATTGTATGTAATTGATATTTTCTTTTTTAATTTGGAATAGATTATTTTAACAATTTCAGCTTTTTCTTCAATTTTTACTTCTTCAACTGCTTCAGCTTCTTTTACTTCTTCGACATATTCTGGTTCTTTAGGTTCTACAACTTCTTCAACTTCTTCAACATCTTCAAGTTCAATAGGTTCTATAACTTCTTCAATATCTTCAAGTTCAATAGGTTCT
>JAUWPK010000151.1 GCA_030611625.1 Promethearchaeum sp.
ATACCTAAAACTAATAGATATATCAATAAGAATATCTGGAATTTTCACTGGATTTTACATAGGATGAATCGATTCCCTCATAATTTTACTACAGAATCTAATCTTTTTTCATCCTGTTGGCCTTATTCAAAAAAATTAGACCCTTGGGAATCTCTTCATATTATTGAGGATTTGATGTGGTTTCATCCGGATTTAGCAAAAAAACAATTAATAAAATTATTTGATGAGTATTTAAAACCAGATGGTTTAATGAAAAACGGAGAAATATCTAAAAAATCTCTATCTTTTCCTCCGTTATGGTCCTTTGTTCTATTAGATTATTCTAAATTATCTGGTGATAAAAAAATTATATCAGAACTCTATCCTTTATGCAAAAAAAATTTGGAATGGTGGGAGAAAAACCGATTTATCGAACCCTACAACCTTTTTGGTGCTACACATACCGTTAAAGATTTTGGGATAGAAACAAAGATGAAAAATTCCCCCCGTTTCTCACAACAATTTGATGGTAAATCATGGAACTTAAAAAAACCTTTAGAAAATCGCTCTTTGTTACTAATTGATTTAAATGCCCAAATGTGCGATTATTATCAAAATATGGGGGTTTTAGGAATAATTGCAGGAGATAGAAATAGTACCGTATATTTTAGGAAAGCTGAAGCGCTTCAGGAGAATGCAAAAAAATATTTCTGGGATCCAAAAACCCAATTTTACTATGATTATGATTTCGAAATTCAATCAATTCAACCCATGAAAACAATTGCAGGATTTTGGGCATTATATGGTGGAATTGTATCAAAAAATCATATTAAGCCAATAGTAGATCATCTGGTTAACCCTGATGAATTTTGGAGCGAATTTCCGATTCCAAGTATGGCTTTAGATGAACAATTTTATTCAAATGAAATATGGCACGGCCCCGCTTTACTCTCTCAAAATTATTGGTTACTTCACGGGCTTAAAAGGTTTAATCTAAACCGTCAAGTAACTGAGATTTGCTATAGAATTTTTCGATATCTAAATTATTCGTTCGATCTCTATGGTGGCATATATAAATTCTATCCTCCTCTAAGTTATAATGTAAAATCTATTAAAATCCCTAAATCTGATATGTGTTATGGTTATGATTTGGGGCAATCGCCCTTACATTCTCTCTTTTATAGAGGTTTACTTGGAGCCGAAATTCTCGATAATTCAATAAATTTCGTCCCTGACTGGTCTGTTTTAGAAAAAGAAGTTAATTTTAGCTTCTACTATCGTGGGAAGAAAATTGAAACATATCTTTCAAAAATGGATAAAAAAATGGTAACTATCGAAGATCGTATAGACACTTTGACAATTAATTATTAATCATTGTTCTTTCGTGGCTAATTTCTTGAAATTTTCTATATAATTCGCTGTTTTTTGATCCCAAGTGTTTAAAGCTTCATCAATTTGAGGGATCAATCGCTCTCGCTCTTTATATTCCAAATAATTTCTCATTATTTTGAAAATATTTATCATGCTATTTCCTTGTTCTAAGATTTTTAGTGCCTCTTGTGATTGAGTTTCTACAACTTGACTCATTCGATGAGTTTCTCCCTTTCTTATAAGTGTATTCAAATAACTACTTGTTCCATTGTAAACCTCATCCAATTTTTGTATGTTAGATTTGATATATCTCCGATATTCCGATGAGACTTCATCTCCCTTGGGAAATGCACGGGTTACCCACCTTGCAAATTCTTGAGCATTAGATATCAACGATTCATCCAAATTTAGATCTGTAAACTCAAATGGGACTACGTGGAAGGCAGCTTCCAAACCCCTATTAGGGTCGTCAAGTCTAAAATTTAAAAACCCCGTATCTAAATGTAATTGTTTTACAGGATCTCCTTTTCTTGCCGGAACCTCAATTTGCCTTAGAAGACGTACATGATTAAAAACTAAAGCGATAGCCAAAGGGTTATTAGATTGCCAAGCCAACTGATTTTTAACATCATCTTGACTTAACATTAATTTTATTCCCGGATGAGAATGATACCATCCTACAATGTATTGAGGAGGATCTCTTACATAAAACTCCTCACTTTCTATTGATGCTGCAAGTGCATAATCTTCCTCATCAAATTCAACTTTAAGAATATGTCTTTGCTTTTTAGTATGAGTAAAAGGAATTGCTTCCGTAATTATTACATCATCACCACTAATATATCCGTATAAAAGGCCATAAACTTCCGCCCATTCATCTTCAGGGATTTTTACATTTGCGTATCTTACGGTTGTGGCTATAATTGTTTTATAAATTTCAAGATTTAACTTAATTTTTCCTCTAGGAGTCACCATATTTTCTCTAGATAGCTAGAGTTTTGGATGTTAAATAAATAACGATAGAAAAAAATTTAAGGCTATAAACGAAAACAAAATCATATAAAATAAAAAGAGAGTTTTTCAATTAATTGAAAAATTATTTAGAGCGAAAGGTATAAAATGAGCGAAAAACAACAAGATTTCCAACCATTAACTCCGCAATTGGGGATCGCGGGCAGTTCTTATCAACTGCAAATGGGGAAAGTAAACGGATTTTGGGCAATAAGGCTAGTTAAAGGTAGTAATGTTTTAGCCAGTAAAGTCTATAAAGAAAATCCCGATGAAATTCCACTAGGAAACCATCTTACGGGCTGGGCATTAAGTGTAATTGCAATTCCCAATATAAATCCCTACCAGATTCAAAAAACAATAGGATTCATTCGGCAAAAAGCAATGAGAGCTATTGAAGATCAAAAACACGCAAAGAAAACAGCGGGGAAAGCAGAGGTTAAATCTGTAACCTTGGATAAAGTTCCAGAAAATGTTCAAATCAAACGGCCCCAAGCATCGGGTTGGGTAAAAGAAGATGAACAACCATCTAAAGGAAAAACCGCTGCGGTTGGTTTGTCTCCTGCTCTTGCTGCATCAAATTATACTGCTACGGAAAAAACACAAGGGGCTTCAAATCATCGTGGAGGGAATCTTAAAGTAATTCCTTCTGGAGAAGGTTTTGTTCGTTCTGTTAAGAAAACTGCAGTAAAAACCGGCCAACAACAAGGTGTATCATCCGCCGAATTGCAAGGGATTCTTAAACGTGTTGAACGCCTTGAGCACACTGTTAATGATTTAGAAGCCGACAACATGGAACTGAGAAAAGAATTAAAATCCATGAAGAACTCAATTGCTTCAAAGAAATAATTTTTTTTCTGTTAAGAATTTTTCACCTTTTTCCCATATTTTTTCATGATTTACATTAATCTAGTTTTAATTTTTAATAATAACATTAAAAGGAAATCAAGCGTTTTTTCTTTTAGAAGTGATATTTTATGGTTAGAGAAGTTTCGCAAGATGAATTAGAAAAAGTTATACAAGAATACAAAATTGTTATTTTGGATTGTTTTGCTCCTTGGTGTGGGCCATGCAAGGGAATTGCAAAGACATTAGAGTCCAAGGTAGTTCCTAAATTTGAAAATGATGATGATATAGCGATAGTCAAAATTAATATTGACAAAAACCAGGAGTTTGCCCAAGGGTTACAAATCATGTCTATCCCAACTATGATGTTTTTCGTAGATGGAAAGCGAGTTGTTTTCCAAGGTGATGATGGAAAACAAGAGGATAGAATTGTGGGTTTTTATCCAAATATCGATGAGATTATTATAAATTTTGTCGAACAAACAAGAAATCCGAAATAAAACAATATACATAATATTATTCGATGGATTTTTTTTTCATTCATTCATTAAATTTTATCAAATTTTAAGGTATCACTTGTATATTTCGTGCAATAAATCTATCAATCGCAAAACGTGAATTTTTCACTTTAATAATTTGATTGTTATTATTTTGATGGGATATTTCAATTCTCTGTCCCGGATATATTCCTAGCGAAATCATTTTATAGAACAACTTTTCGGAGTCAAATGTTATCCGATAGATTGTTGCTTGAGGTAAATTATAGTCATCTAAAGGAAACGATTTTATGTTTTTTGTATGTTGCATAAAGATAAGTTGTTCAATTGCTCTAGAAGAGAGAGAGTGTTCCAAGATTGAAGCAATTTTATGACTATTTACAGGGCTTATTGGATTTAGAAATGCACTTTCAATTGCTTGATGTTTTTTCGCAATAATCATTCCGTATGTTTCACCTTTTTGCGTTAGAAAAATATGGCTATCTTTAATTGTAATAAAAAGGTGTTGTTCCATTAAGTCAAGAACTCTGCCGAGTTTTTTTGTGTTTTCACAATGTTTTATTATTTCTGGGATAGGGAATGGTTGTATTCCTTTTTCAACGATCATTCGTAAGATATCTTCTTGGAGTTCTTTGATATTTTGGTGACTGTAATCATAATTTCTAAATTTTTGATGTGTTCTTTTTCCAAATCTCCGCTGTCTTCTTCTTGGCATTTATGATTTACCCTAATCCTTTATTTTTCTGAAGCATTAAAAAAAAATTATAAAGTAAATATTGAGATATTTAAACATTTACTGTTGTTGTTGAGTTTATATTTTGAAAGATTTTGAATTTATTCTTCCAAATTGCTAAAACCGGGAAATTTATGATTAAAAGAACAATTTCCAACCTAAAACCTGAATACCAAATATATTCATGAAGACTTTGAGTAAGTGCCGAATCAAGAAATTGTGCAATCCAGATTAGAACATACAATAATCCAAGACCTAATATAATAAATGATCCACCAATTGCAAAAGACCGTGCTTTAGAACGATTCTGGTTATAATTTATTAGTGATCTAATAAAGATTATTGTAAGCAATAATCCTATCATACCTTTTATAATATGATCGAACCAATTTCCTGAAAATTCCGAAACTCCAAATGGATCCCCTTCACTTGCAAATAGAATTGGAATATCTATCCAAATAGCCAATATTTCAAATAAAAATATTGAAAAACTAAAAATGATATTCACAATAACTATGATATTCAAGTACCTTAGCGAGGAATTATTACCATTACCATTATTTCTCATTAGAAATACACTCCTCCAATAAGTTGAACTAAAAATGCCATCAGATATGCTAAAACAAAAGCATATACAACACTAATAATTGTCCATTTCTTTGATCCTGTTTCTTTATAAACTGCACCGATTACCGCTACACAGGGTGTGTATAATAACACAAAAACTAAATAACTATATGCAATTATTGGAGAATTTCCCAAATTTTGAACAATTAATTGTCCTAAATTTGCTGCTCCTTCTCCAACTCCTAAAAGCAAACCAAATGAAGATACTACAACTTCTTTTGCTATAAAGCCAAAAATTAAACCGATAACTGCAATTACGCCGAAATTTAAGGGATTAAAAATTGGTTGAAAGAACTCACCTACTTTATATAAATAGGAATCATTTATCTCTGCCCCTAATGGAAAAGTTTGCAATATCCACATTATAACAATTGTAATGAATATAATTGTTCCCGCTTTTTTAATAAATTCGCGTCCTCTTTCCCACATATGAATCAAAGTATATTTTATTGTAGGTGAACGATAATCCCCTAATTCTAAAATAAATGGGCTTCTTTTTCCTTTAAATATAAATTTACGAAATATTAGTGCAATACCTATTGCCAATACTATGCCAATAAAATACAAACTGAATATGATTGAACCTGCACTATTTTTCCAAATTGCTCCTCCGATAAGAACATACACTGGCAATCGTGCTCCACAAGACATATTTTGATTTACCATAATAGTTATTATTCGATCATCCTCTGATTCAATAGCTCTTGTAGACATTATTGCAGGTACATTACATCCAAATCCAAGTAACATTGATACAAATGAGCGTCCATGAAGTCCAAGTTTGTACATTAATCGATCCATTACAAATGCTGCTCTTGCAAGATATCCTGAGTCTTCTAAAAATGAAATTCCTAGGAACATCAAAAATATATTTGGAAGAAAGATGAATATTGAGCCAAAACCATTAATTAATCCACCAACTAGGAATGAACTAAAAAGCGTCTCCCCTAAACCATTTATAATAATTGTCCCTAACCATTCTTGAATTATTTCAACAAGCGTCATTAGTGGCGTAGCTACACTAAAAGTGAATTCAAATATCCCCCACATAATAACGAAAAATATTGGTATTCCGAAATATTTATTCAAGAAAAAGTTATCTAGGAATTCACTACTATCGAAAACCTTTGCTGTTTTTTTAACACAAGCATTTACAATATCTTTTATATATGAATATCTTGCACTTGCAAGCGAAATTCTGTCATCTTCTTTAACAATTTGAGATGCTGAATTTAAAAGATTCTCTCCATTTGGTTGATTCTTTATATCTTCAGTGACTTTTTCATCCAATTCCATTAGTTTAATTGCGATCCATCGTGGATTTTTGGAATTTTTTGAAAATCCTTTAACAAGATTTTGAATTCTTGTAATTCTTTCTTCAAGTTCTTCAGGATATAAAATTGGATCATTTTGTTCCGATTCAATTTTTATATTTTCTGTTATGATCTTCTTCAATTCTTCAATTCCTTCGTTTTTTATTGCTGTAGTTGGAATAACAGGACTTTGTAAGAATTCAGCCAATTTTTTATAATCAATATCAATTTTCTTTTGACTGGCGATATCCATCATATTTAACACAAATATAACTGGAACCCCAATCTCTTTTAAAAGGAGCCCCAAATATAGATTTCTCTCAAGATTAGTTGCATCAATAATATCAATCACAACTTTTGGGGATTCTTCTAAGATAAAATTCCGCGCAATCAAATCATCGAGTGCAGTGGGTGTCAATGAATATGTTCCTGGTAAATCTGTTATTAAAATATCACCTAGTTTACCTGTTTTTTTTTCGACAGTAACTCCCGGCCAATTTGCGACGTGAGCTTTAGAACCTGTTAATGCGTTAAAAATTACTGTTTTTCCCACATTGGGATTGCCAATTAGTGCAACATTTTGTTCACTCACTAATCTCAACCTCCACATCTTTACATATTTCTTTTCTTAAAGAAAGAGAATAATGTAGAATTTCAAATTCTAATGGGTCTCCTATTGGTGCTTTACGAAGTAACTTAATTTTTACACCAGGGATCAAACCCATTGCATTAAGACGGCTAGATAAGTCGGAATTAATATTTTTAATAATTCCTACTTCACCAATTTTTAAATCTGATAACAAAACCATTAATTAACCTCTGTTTGAATAGAATGCAAAATATCTTCCATTCAAACAATTTAGATTCGTCTAAATTAAGAAATCAATTCAATAAAAATGTTATGGTCAAATTGAATTCCATAAGTAATTTGCCAAAAAGATTGTAATTTATAAATACTTTAAATATATATTTAATACTAAACCTATTAATGAAATTTTTATCTATTAGAGATAAAGGAAACAAATATATATTTTTAATTATTAGTCATAACTAATTATGGATACAAATTTTATTTCAAGTTTTTTAAAAGAACTTTCAGATGAAGGGGCAATGACAATTAAAACTTGTTCACAAAATCTTGGAATTTCCATGGAATTAACAAAAACTTTTCTGGATTTTCTATTACGAGAAAATTTTTTTAATAAAATTAATATAGATTTTAATTTATGTACAGATTCTTCAAAATGTAAGTTTTGCCCATATGCAAAAAAGTGTGATAGTAAAAATTCATCAATTAGGTTTGAATTAACTTCTAAAGCACTCGAACTACTAAGTTATAATTAGAAAAAATATTTTTTGGAGATTTGGATCATTTTTTTAAGAATATAAATCTAATTTTATTAACTAATGGGAATCGTTTCACTGAATTGGAATTTGGAGATTTACACACATCTGTTTTCATTCCTACTATTTATTATTACTTCAATTATTCTCTATATACAAAATAAAAAATTTAAGCATAGAATTATTTCTTTTCTAATGATTGCATGGATTTTCTTCGGGATTTATGTTTTTAGTTCGGCACTTGCATATTTATTTTTAAATCAATTTCTTTTCAGGTTTTCATTTATTTTCCTTATAATTACTGCAATATTCTTTACTTTAAGTCTGGATTTGTATATGGATTATTCATATGATGCAAAAAAAATGATTGTACTGGGCGCCATTATCAGCGGGATGATAATTTCTCTTCTCCGTCCAGATTCAGTAGATGAAGAATACATTTTTCCTCCTGGTTATGATACTTTTATAACAACGGGACAATTGCAATTTTGGTTAATATTTTTAAGTGCTTTTACA
>JAUWPK010000195.1 GCA_030611625.1 Promethearchaeum sp.
ACGGAAGGAAGGGCGATTCTCTAATATTTATTACCGATCTAAAATAATGTATTAATTCTGGTCTTAAAAGAAGATTTATAATGAAGGATGAAGCAAATAGAAAAAAAAGAATCTGAATTATTTCATTGGATCAGATCCAAATAAAAGATTATAAAATATTTTGTTTTCCACAATATGGACAATATTCTGTCTTATCTTCTAAAAATTGTTCACCACAATTCGAACAAAATTGCTTTTTGGGTAATATAGAGCCTTGATTGAGATCCTCTTTAACAGTTTTTCCAACTTTCTCATTTGTTTTTTTGGACTCACGATTATGTTTAATAAGTGCATAAATACCAATTGCAACTGCTCCGAACACAAAAAATATAATCAGTCCAGAGCTAAAATCAAAGGTCGGTGCAGGCGTATATTCAATATCAATATCTACAGTTTTTGAAGTTATTATGGAAAATGTATTTGAAAATATCACGTAATAAGTATCGCTTTCTTCGGCTTTAAATTGAAAATCGTAATTCACATATCTTTCTAATCTAAATTTATAATAAAAGGAATCTCCATCTTCATATCGAAGAAAATTTGCAGAATCTACAACCCATAGATTTATGTCCAAATTTCCCCCTAAAGTAACCTCGAAACTAACATCTAATTTATCATCTTCTTTCATAGCATATGAATAAGCTAAATAAGATCCTGCAGGAATGACTCGAGTCTCAGATACATTACTTGAACAAACACCAAAAGGCACAAAGGAAAGTAATAATAAATATGTTATGGTAAGCAATAGAATGATCTTAGTAGTTTTTCTTATTATTTTCATCTTATTCAATAATTAATTTCTTTTTCATAATAAAAATTTTTCTTAAGTTTACTGGTTCTCGAAATTTTGAATTTAATAAAAAAAATTACATACTAATTACAAAATACTCAATTCGATTAATGAGTTTGAGTAATTCATGCTCATTTTTGAAGTCGGTTTCTTTAATCCATTGATATCTTTCCCTAAGTTTTTCTATTAATCCATTGCTCTGCGGATAATTTTCAATCTTTTTCATTGCACTTTCCCAACCTGATTTAAGAAAATTGTAGGATTCTTCATAACTCCCTTTTTCATATTTTATCCTGCATGGCACAATAATCTCACTAAGTTCCAACTCAAAATCATCCATCCATTCTTTGTTAATAATCGTTTTATCTTCTTGAGAAATTTCATTTTGAAGTGTTGTTACAGGTAAAATATTTTCTTCTTTTTCCACAATTATTTCTTCTTCAATTTCCACAACAGGTAAATCTTGGATAATATTCTTATAATCGCCTATCTTCTTTATCATTTCATAATTCTTAATGTTTGTTCTCGCTATATCAGTGAGTTTATAACCCATAATTTCGTGAGTTTTACCCCCTGCAGTAAGAACCTTCTCTAAATATTTCAGATTTTCAAATTTACCGTATATTATTTCTACATGACCTGGTGAATAGGGAGGTTCTATTCGTGATAATAGTTCGGTAAGATTGGTTTTTATCTGATCCCTTGTTAAATAATCCACATGACCGAGCTTTTCATCACAATTTTTCAGAAAAAGATAAAGACTTTCGGAAATGTTGTTATCTCGAAAATCAGATTCTAATTGCGTATCATATTTTTCCAATTCCTTTTGGCTAATAATTCGATCCGGGGTTAACTCAAATTTTCTAATATCAGATCCACTAATCTTGTTCATCTCATCCGACTGGAAATAATCGTCATAATCGAATTGGAAAACGTAGGGTGTGTTATAAGTCGGTCTAAGTATTATACATTTGTTGGGATCGATGGTTGAAAGATAGAATGCTTGATATGAGATTTTCCTTGATGAACTTGCTAAATGTTGGATATTAGTAAAGTTCTCATCGAAATTAAGGTATCCTTCCAGAATTCTTAAATTGAGCTCCAGTTGGTTTCTGAATATGAACCTATTTTTGAATAGATTAAAAACTACGTGATGAATTCCGACGATATTGGTTCCAGAACCGATTAGGATATGCTGTTGTTTAATAAGGTTTGAGAGTATAGAGGCTATTTGGGTATTTTGCCTTGTTTCTATTTTATCATTAAAAAGTATATCAAGAGCAGGAATTATTATCATTCTTGAATTTTTCTCATTATTTTTTGCCAATTCCATTTCAAAAATATATTGATATTGTGCCAAAAATGATTGAATAAACAGATTTTTCATGTTATTATCCTTCAAAGATTCCAGATTGATTATCAAAGTCGATGAAGTATCCAAGATTAAATCCAGAGAAATCCAATTTTCAATCCCCACATCAAATATTTTAGCAAGATAATCCTTTTGGAGAAGGTTAAGGTCGGCAATAACTGGATTTTTATTCCTATAAAGTGATTTGATTCCATCTCCATCATTGGAGATATTTCCACAGATCTCATTTATTGAAGTTCCCTTATTTTCTGCCTCCAACCAAGCGGATTTGAGTAACGCTAATTGGTCATCACGGTAATGGAACACGCGCCCGAATACATCAATGATGGATGAAATATATGAAATGAATAAAGGACCCCTTCGTTTGTATGGCAGATCAAAGAGTTTTATCCCGATATTATCTCCTGCACTAACATAATTTATTTTATTCAAAGAATTGTGATATTCCAGCTGACCTACAAGATGTCTCCAAGTGCCATCCCAATCGAATATAATGCAGGGAAATCGGTGTGTTAGAAGTTCCGCTACTACTCTGGTTAAACCTTTCTGCACGTTCTCGTATGATTCTCCTAAGAAAATTAAGTTTTGTTTAAGTTCATTAAAGGATATTCCTCCAACAGTTTCGATTGAGTTATTTTCTGGATTAAAAGCATGTCCGAATATTATTTCATCTTGGAGAAGCGGTGTGGAAAATTCTCCAGCGTAATTGATCGGCAAATATCTGTGAATTTCTTCGGGAATAGCGATAAATGGAATTAAAGAAATGCCCGTTGTAAAGTGAAGATAGGGTAGTGAATTGAATGTAGAATAAAGACGTGATTTGGTTAGATATTGATAAATGATATTTGGTTTTATTGTTATCACCCCACAATTGGGAAAACCGATATTGAGTAAGGGTAGAAATGTATTCTGAAGTGTTTTAACATTATTTGCTATATCGCTATCCGAAACTTGAGTTATATTCTGATCCCTAACTATGCCGACCGAGATTATGGGTTGAAATATGTAATATCCGCAATGTCTCCTTTCAAGCGATGGTCTTATATTAGGACGTTCATCCCAAAGTCTCCAGAATTCAGCCCAAAGTGCATTTTTAAAACGATCCATTGAACTGATCCTGCGTGTGTGGAACTGAACCGAAACCGAGAAATTTCCAGAAACTACATGATGTAAAAGTGATCTGTAAAACTTAACCTGATTAAATCTAAAACTCTTGCTGAAATTGGTTAAACTGTAAAAAATGTTTGAATGTAATTTCTTTTTAATAAAATCGTAAAAATGAAGGCTTTTTGATCTCTTGTGGTATAGAAACTCGCCTGAAGGAAATAGATCAATAGCCCCAAAATTATAACCGTTGAATTTAAAGAAGTGCTCCCACCAGAAATTCAGTCCTAAAATTATGCAAGAAAGAATTGAAAGAAAAACCATACAATATATTAAAATCTCATTATTTATCTCACCCGTTAAAAACCACAAAGCCCCAAAATTCCCCAATACCGCAAGAAGAGGTCTAATCCATAGAACAAATCCCTTATTTTTTGGAGTAGAATCTCGTATTTTGCTTTTTTTAACATGATCATACCTTTTTCCTGTAATCGATCCCCGGATGCCATTAATTAAATCATTCCCATAGAGTGCAGAAAATTTAAAATGGGCAAAATTCGTCTCGAGGATATTGGAGATGGTAATATAACTTTGTTTCATTGTATATAGCAGATTATCTATTGTCCTTATGCTCGGAAATCGGTAAGTTCTGGTTATAAAGATCGTGTATTCAAAGACGCTGTGAGATTCTCTGGAAAGTGTATTATTTTTTAGATTTTTTACCCGATCTCCGTATATCGAATTAGATTCTTTGTAGTTAGCACTTGTATTTTTCAAATCAATCTGGAAAGTTAACGGGATATTGAGTTCCAATGAATAAAGCACCCGTAAGAAATTCTCAAAATTGGATTGGATATGAAGTGCAGTGGATTTTAGTGAAAGCCCCATTACCGCAACCACCTTATGATTGGAACGGTTTGAAAAAAGCATTATATTGCAGTTATCCAAATTAATCCTTCCGAATAGTTCCTTCTTGGTGTTTTGTGCGGGATCCAAAGAAATTTCGGTGATGTATGTTTGAAGCGATGGTAATTTTATCTTGTTTAAATCACTTTTGGAGATTTTTGGGGTAAAATGTATGGATTTATCATAGAAGAACAGGTAGAAATTAAGAAATATCAAAATTACCATTATTGGAACTAAAACGCTTGTCTGAACATGGGGAAAAGCGAAAATAAATACTGCGATTACCCCAACCAAAGAAAGTAAATACCCGAACATTGATTTTCTGATTGGGTTCTTAAAGTAATCTCTATATACAATTGGTTCGTAATTAAGCGGATTATCAATATATGACATAAAAAAAAATACTCACAAATACTTATAATAACAAATTTTTCATTGTTTTTTTTTGTGGGTTTTTATATATAACAAATTTCTATCATTTTCATCATGGATACATTCTACTCGAAAGTCGATGAAATTAAGCAAAACGTTGGGGAAAAGAATTATCCCATCGCTTTGGATTTATATCATGCGTTAACCGAAACTTTTTGTGAACCTTATCATGAATACGAGATAAAAAGGTTAGGTCTGGATAAACTTATGAACGGGGTGTCGAAAAAATACCTCAGACTCAGGTTAGATGAAAACATATCTCTAAGTCAAGAAATGTTAGAAAAAAATGAAACCGATCAAGCAAAATACTTTCTAGATGAGGCACAAAAAAAATTCCAAGACTTAAACGATCCATTTCTCATAAAACACAGAATTCAAATTAGAAAAATAAGAAAGGGGTTAGAAATACTTGAAGAACCGCTCGAAATCTATCCAGAACCAGAATTTGAAGAAATTTTTGAAAAGAGAAACATTCCAGAATACGATGTGAACAATTTTAATGAATCATCTAAAGTAATGGACTCGGTGTTGAAACAAAATGGGTATTCCAGAATTAAAATAGTTCCAGAATCAGATATTTTATCAAACGTTTACAACTGTTTCGACCATCTCTACTACAAAATTCATGAAGATAGCGATGAAGAACCTGCACTTATATCACTTCTTTTCTTAAAAATTGAATCATGTCAAGGGGAAATAAAACTGAGATATCCCAAAGTTGATTACAAATCAGAAGGAAAGTTAAAATCCAAAGAAAAAAATGTCATTTCAAACGATGTGGTTAATTTTCCCATCAGAATTTTTAAACATCTACTTACATCCATGGAACAATCAGATTACAAAACATTTAGGATAACCGCAGAGATATTCGAGGACTTGTTTGTTAAGGTTTTTCCAAGAGCACAAATTCTTCAACATCCATTACGTGTAAAAAATGGGGCGAAAATGATGGAAATCGATGCCCACGCTGTAATACTACTAAAAAATTCTCTGTACCTTGATTCACTTCCTGGATTAAGATCCGATCACATTTATTTTCTAACCCAAGATAACATCCAAGAATTCTTAGATTTTCAAGATAAGAAATATTTCGCGTACATCTCTGCAAAAAATGAAGCCATGCAAAATTATGAAGAACCCAATCAAAAATATGGATTTTTCACAAGACAGTCAAAGATCGGCTTTATAATAACACCCTTATTACTTCTATCCGCATTATTTTCTTATCTAAACCAGGATCTTCTAACTCTGTTTTTGATTTTAGATTCTGTGATAATAATTCTTAGTGTTGGCCATGGGATTTTTCAATTGATATTCGGGAAATCCGAGTTATTCAGGGTAAGCGAGTGGTGTATTCTTTCGCGTGATAGAAATAAATGGAAAAATGTATTCAAATTTATTCTCGATGAGCAGACCATTAATCTGATAAGTGCTGAGTGTTCTAATTTCGATAAAGCCACAAGGTTACGGGATCCTAAAAAATTCTCAATTCCATTTTTGCATAATTTTTCACTTAGGATGTTTCTAAAAGGCAAAAGGCTCCAGAAATATTACATAGATCCTGCCACAACCAAAATAAAGTCAAAGAGTAGAGAAGTTAACAGGAAAGTCAAAGAGCAATATACCAAAATTTCATCCAAAGTATCAACACAATTATCAAATATTTCCATTCCCAAACCAAAGATAAAATTAAGGAAAGAAAAGATAAAAAGAGTCAAAACTTCAATATTCAAATCAAACAGACCCAAAATAAAAACAATGGGAAAGATAAAATCGATATCATCAAATACGATAAAATCGGTAAAATTAACATCAATTAATTCATTTATGGAGGACTAAATCATGATATGTGAACAAGTTAGAAGATCCGAACTGGTAATGATTGTTAAATGCCCGTATTGTAAACAGCGAGTTTTTGCAAGAAATACGGGACTGACCTACTATTTATGTCCAAAGTGTTCAAGAACCTTTTCATCATTTGGAAAAATAAATTGAAAAGTTATAAAATCTATAAAAAAACTCATAAATATAAACCCATAATTTATTTTATTTAGATGGAATAATACAGGTGATTAGAAAATTTCAAATAACGAATTGCATAAAATTGGAGGACAACCAAATTTTGATAAAAAAATCGGCATAATCACTTCTAAAATAAATACTGAATTCAACCTAACTATAGATGTTTTTGGGTATCACTATAATCCCCGTTCTGAAAACATAATACAACGTGATGAATCAGGGAAGGTCAACCTTAGACTAAATGATGGAAAAATGGACTTTAAATTAGATATTTTAAATTTTCAAAAAACTTATTCAAGTGTCCCTTTCGATCGAATGACCTCTAAATGTCGAATTGATGAAAATTCTAATGAATTATATAAATATTCTTTTTTTGGTTATGCACAAAATTTTTTTGGAGGTTTAGAAATTTGGAAAGATCGGTCTATATTCCATTTTTCTGTTCCACATCC
>JAUWPK010000118.1 GCA_030611625.1 Promethearchaeum sp.
ATATAGGTGAGAACAATGAGTCTAACAATTGATGAAAAAACCAATAGAGAAAAGAAAAGCACATCTATTGTAATAGAATCCATAATCCAGATGATTATTTTATTGGTGTTATCTTTTATTGGAATATTTATTTTGTTTATAATTCTGTTTATAATAATTAGAAATATACAAGGATCTCCATATGCAGTAGATTGGTCAGGTTCTTTAACTCCATCAGAACATGAAATGTTTAGATCTTTGAATGATCTTTGGGGTTTAGATAAAAACCCATTTCAACAATTTTTTATTTTTCTTTGGAATATGATCTCAGGAAATTGGGGAGAAACTTCACAGGGCATATCTGTTAAGGAAATAATAATGGAAGGATATCCTTTATCACTAAAATTAAATCTGCTTTCCTTAGGATTTTCTCTTATTCCTGGTGTGATATTCGGAATTCTTGCATATAAGTTCAGAAATAAGAAGTTTGGATTGATAACCCAGGCAATAAAGAGATTAAATTGGGCAATTCCAATATTTATAATAGGTTTATTACTCCAAAAGTTTGTTCGTATTCTTGGTTGGTACCCAGACATTGGATTTGGATTTGGTTGGCCTCCTGTTCCTCCTGTTCCTAAGTTAAAAATACAATATTTAATAATACCAGCAATCTGTCAAAGTTTTATATTTTTTTCTTTTATTGTAGATTTGACTTATTCTATAATTGATTTTTATAAATCACCGAAGGAAATGCATTTTTTATCTGGAAAAATTGGTTTCTATCTAAGTTTTATATTTGCTTCAGATCTAATAATTGAAAGAATATTTGATGTATATAGATTTCTTGGTTTTGGGTGGTTAACAGTTAATATCATTAATGATGCAGGAATTTTTCTTATGAGTGCTGCTTTATCTTGTATTTTATTTACTTTTTTCATAATTAATTTATCACTCAATTTTCTATTGCATATAATAAGAATCATTATCGAATTGGTTAAATATTCAAAGAATGATACGGAAATGATTGAAACAATTTTATCTTCTACTGAAACATCAGAAGAAATATCAAATCCAATATTGGAAAGAGATAAATTGAAAATTGATAATAATGACGAAACTAAGAAATCTCTCAGCAAAGAGATTTTTATGGACTTAAGACGAAAATTATTAAACCCATTAACAATAATTGGAATATTAATTATCTTATTGACTTTAATCCTTGCAATTTTTGCGAAATGGATATCTCCCTATGATTATGAAATAGTTTCGGGTATTCCCTATGATGCACCATCAAGCCAACATATTTTCGGAACTACATGGCTTGGTATAGATGTTTATAGTCGATGCCTATATGGAATTCAGACTGCAGTAAAAGTGGGTCTTATTTCAACTATTATCGGGATGCCATTAGGAGTTCTAATGGGTTTAATATCCGCATTTTTTGGAAAGTGGGTAAAATTTGTGATAGACACGATAATCGGGATTATGTTTTTTCTCCCAGGAGTTTTCTTTGCAATTTCCATTCTTTCAATTTCGGGAAACCAACTTGGAAATTTTTATTGGATACTTGGATTTAGTAGTATACCAATTGCTGCACTATTTACCCAACAAGTTGTATCTTATGAAATGAAAAAGGGAAATATTAATACTTTCAAGATTGGTACCCTACCCAATGGAAAGAAAATCCTTACAAAGCTTCCAAATTTAATTTATTCAATTATTGGGGTGGGTTGTTTAATAACAGGCTTGGTAATTTTTACATTTGAAAGCTTGAGTTTTATGGGATTTGTAGACCCGATGACAATAAATCTTGGGACTGATATATATCTTGCACGTCATAATGTAGAAAATGCAAATTGGACAATGCTATGGCCTGCATTCTGGAGCTATATAACAATTTTGGGTTTTATTATGCTAGGTATCGGATTGAAAGAAGAATAATTTTTTTTTGTGAAATTCATAACTTTCCTTTTTTTATTAGTTTTAGATCTCAGATTTGATAAAATATAATGATTGAAAAAACATAAAAAAATAAAAAGTGGAAAAAATTTAGGTTCTAAGTTCGCACGTAAATAAACCGCTTGAATGAGGAACCATCTGGTAAATGATCTGGCATACCCTTGCGTTTACGAATCTCCAAGATATATTTCTCAGAAAGTGCCTTCGGAACAGGCTCGAAACCTATAAATTCATAACCGAAAAATGCCCGACCCTGAGTAGCTCCACGAAAATCGTCAGCAATGCCGCCGGAAATTTCCGATGCAGGTAATTTACCCTTTACGCGCATATATGCCCCATCAGGAACAATTTCGCCGATTTGCCCACGATGTTGAGTCAAAACTTTGATTATTCCACCCTCGGATCCATTTGGAGTCTTTATATCAACATGTTGCATCGGTTCGAACAATTTTGCACCCGCAGCCAGAAAGCCCAATGAAAGATTTGAGTTAATCATAGTGGCGATTTCGCCGTACCCAGTGTGAGCAGGGTCCGTATGAACTGTAGCGTCTGTGAAAACGGCTCTAATACCCATAACCGGTTCTTTGCAGAGTGGTCCTTGAGCAACCCAATCTCTGAATGCGCCGATAACATAAGATTTAATACGGTCGAGTCTCTGTAAACCTTTTGAGCCATCTATGAGCATATTACCCTCGAAAACATCCCAGATTTTCCTGGCTTCTTTCGGATCCCATCCAGCTTTTTCGCGAAGCAATCTTGTCATGATTTTTTTATTTGTCATATCATTGATTTCGCCGTCAAGACTCATTTTTGTAGCAATTGGATCTAGTGGTTCAATAATCATTTTCATTCGATTATGGCCATTTGGTGATTTTGTGTAATATTCAGGACCTATCTCCGTGACCATCTCGCGATAAACAATGATAGGTTCTCCGATCTTGATTTTAACTTGTTTATGAATTCTTTTAGTAATAATTTCGATTTGAAGTGGATCAATACCGCTAAGGACATATTCTTTAGATTCCTTATTGAGCGCGAATTTAGCTGTGTTGTCGGCCATCAACCATTTAGAAGTTACTTCCCCGAGTTTAGCTAAATCTTGTGGATCAATGGGAGTAATCGAGCGAGATACAACAGCTTCACATGAATACTTGATACTTTCAAACCGCGGGATATCTCCTTTGTCTTCAAAAGTTTGAGCATATTCCGAAGATACAAAAGACTCACCTGAAGGACAAATAAATCCGAATAGTGCAAATAGGTTTCCTGCCGGGACTTCGTCCATATCCAAGATATCTGTAATTTCCATGACACCTAAACGCTTGACTTTTCGATTTTCTCTTCTGTTAACTAAATAAATTTTATCTCCTTGATGTAAAGTTCCAGAAAAGATACGGCCGATTAATGTTGGTCTAAAAGATTTAGGATCGATGAAGATTTTCGCAATCATTCCCAATAATTCACCATTAGGATCTGAAGCTTTTAAGGATTTTCCGAGATCTGAATCCCAATCTATGCCTGAAATGATTTCGGGCAATCTGTAACTAGAAGCAGTAACTGGATCTGGAAGATGATCGATAACCATCCGTAAAAGTGCATCATCGAGTGTTAAATGTTTGCGAAGCCAATCAATATCCCCTTCATTATATTTTTCGAATACATATGTTGGTTTGATATTATGATCTTTTAAAATTTCCATGGTGAATCCCCACCCATGTTTAGCAGATCCCAATGCAACTGAACTTTTTGCAAAATCAACTACCCAATCTTGGCCTTCTGGCTGTAATTCTCGAATTAAATCATTAACTCCTGAAACAATGGTATCGACACGTTGGTATACCTCTGCAGGTTCCAACCGCAATTCTGAAATTAGTCGATCTACCTTATTGATGAACAATACAGGCTTACATTTTTCATTTCCAACACTTAATCGGATGTTTGTTTCTGTTTGAGTCATAACTCCTTCTAAAGCATCGACTAATAAAATTGCACCATCTGAGCTCCTTAAAGCTCGAGATACTTCACCAGTGAATGATAAATGTCCTGGAGTATCATTAATTTGGAAAATATAGGGTTCTTCATCTTCTTTTGCACGATCGTCATTGAAGGCGAGAAATACTACTGAATTGAAAATTGTAATTCCGCGAGCCTGTTCTTCCTCATCGGAGTCCATGGCTTGCATAGCCCCTGCATCTTCGGGTCGCATCAACCCTGCGCGTTTTAATAGAAAATCTGAAGTTGTAGTTTTACCATGATCAATATGGGCTACTATCGAGAAGATTCTCTTTTTAGCAAAAGAACCTTTCTGGACCATTTCTTCGATTTCTTTAGGATTTCGTACTTTTACCATAATCTGCACCTAAATTTTATTTAGATAAACAAAAAAATCCTTCATAAAATTTGAATTTTTTGGGATTGGGAAAAAAATAGGAAAAAATTCGACTATCGCGAATTCTTAAATAAACTACCCACTCTTATTAATTAGGGAAAAAATCATATGAACCATAGAGCAATATGGGAAAATCCGAAATTAATAGGAATCCCTCCTTATAAGCGATATGAAATGAAATTACCTCAACCCGCAAAAAAGGAGTTCCACAAACGGATAATTTTGATTTCTGATACCCACATCTCTACAGATAACAATCCAAGTTTAAATTCGGTCAAAGGTAATTACCCATTTTGACATATATTCATTAATATTATGCAGCTTTTCTGAGTCAATCTTTTCATTTGCTTTTTTTCTGATATTTTTGACATGGTTTTTGCACCCTGTATGATTAATTTAAATTAGTGAAAAAAAAATCCGATGGAATAACATTTAGGTAAAAAAAATTTCTAGAATTGTAGAACTATGCCAGATTTTGCATCTTGACTTTTGTATATGCAGCATAAATCTGATTTTTGATTGTCGGTCTCAAACTCCTTCCCATCTGGGAATACATCCACCCTTTAACTTCAATGATAAAAGATAGGTACATATTTTTTCCATCCAGATCCATAAAGATGGTAATTTCATTTTCAGTTGGTAAGCTAGTTAGCATTATCGTAAGTTTATCTGCTTCTCGTGGAGCACATTCTATAAACATCATCATCCCTGATTTACCAATAACAAGGAATTCTTCTGCAAAAGTTTGCCAAAACGTTTCTAGATTTGGAGGTATTGGTAATTTCCTTGCATCTTTACCTCTTGTTCTTGTTTTTCCCATTTTAATTTACCTATAATAATTGATTTTCTTAGTAGTCCTTATTTTGTCACAACACATATTAAAATGTTTCTATTCAATATTTTTGTAATTTTAACTAGCATAATCTAAGCTAAACTTGATTATAAGATTTTTTTTAGAAAATTTTCTATTAATATAAGAATTTACACATAAAAATTTTCATGAGATGCATTGATTTTTCGATTTAAGAGTATCTTTTTTCCCGATTTTCCGACATAATTCAATTTGCCTTGGGCACATATAATCAGATCTCGGCCCTCTTTTATCGAAGCTTCACGTAAAAATATATTATCGGAACAAACAGTTGGGGAAAGCTAATGAATAGGAAGTGAATATTCAAATTATAAGTGATAAATTCAAAAGGAGCCCAACATTTTCTTTAATTATGGTATCCAGCCGAAAATCAAAAAAGTATCAGACCCCTAAGAAATCTCAAGATACCTCTCTTCAAAAAGGTTTGGGTTCAATCCAATATCTGGTATCTACGAAACGAACTAAGCGAAAACAACCACACAATTCTCCTATGACGCTGACAAAAATTAGCAATATCTTATTAATGCAAATGTACACACGAGGAAGCCCACAAAAGGCTGAAGGGTTGTTACAAGAAGCCGGAAAATTAATATACTACTTTTCCAAGGAAATTTTAAAGAATAATTCCCCTGAGGACACACTTAAAGATTTTGTGAAGCGTCATAAGCACGATCACGGCCGAAAACTCTTTACTGTGAGTCCATCAACGCTCACGAACAATTTGAAAACAATTCGTCAAAATGATGCTGATATTGCCCTTTCCTTGCAAGCTGCATCAATTCAAGAAAATTTACAGAAACAAGGGCTCTGGTCTTCTCAAAATATTATCTCAGTTGATCCAACAGATACCTATTATCACGGAAAATACCGCAATCAATTCCATAATTGGGGAATCACTGGACAAAAGTCAACCTATAAGCGGTGTTATAAGGAATTAACCACGTTCTCGTCACCGAATCAATTTATCATGGGAAGCACGATTGCACCCGTTTTGTCAAAAAATAAAAAGAGTCGATCACTTCCATTATGGATTTCCCAAATACAAGGGCTATTACGGGATAGTATATCAAATAAGCAAGATGTTCCGCTCTTGATGGGCGATCGGGAATATTACAGTAGTTTAGGAATGGCTTTCTCATATTTTGGTTTATGGCTTCCTGAGATTCGGCTTGAAGATAACCCACGCCTACTTTGTCCCACGAAACATTGGGGAGATAACGCAATAAAAAAATGGAAGTTTCTTTTAGATCCCAATGCGCCAAAAATCTCGGTCCACACCATGGAAATCGAGCATTATCAAGCAAAATTTCTCGGAGATGCCTTACAGCGTTTACCTAAAAATCCGAAAAAAACTCGCTTTTTAATCCCTGTCTCACAAGTGGCAGTTTTTGATGCTTATGGTAATGGACATCGTATCGAATCCTTGGATTGGGGACGAATTCAAGTTCAAAAGATTGAAACTCAGATCCACAAGGCAAAAAATTATCTTCACGTCATGGAAACGAAATATTTACAATTTCAACAACAACAACCCAAAAAATCTCCCCAGCTTCCGAAGTACAAAGGAAAAAAACGCCGGGTCTTTAAGGATAAACGGGAAAAAATCTTCTATTATAAATGTTTGGCTGCACATGAAAGTCTACAACGAGCCTTAAAGAAAAAAACAAATCTTATTAAACGTCTCATGTTCTTCACACTTTCACTCCGTGAAAATGAGTCCATTGTTGGAAAAGAGGAAGAGTTCCTAATCTTGATTCGTTATTACCATCAACGATGGGGGATCGAAAATGCATTTAAAGACTTACGGGGAAAATTTTGGATTCGAACCAATTCACGCAAACCCTCTGCCCGCCATGTAAGATATATCTTGAGCTGTATGATGTATAATGCATGGCATTTCCGTCGTCTCATGCGAATTGGGCGATTAGCTAAACAGTTTGAAAAATCGTGGAAACCTTATGATGAGCAATTGTTACCATTTCGCAAAAAATATGAACGCCAATTTCGACCAATTTTGACAGCCCAGCGATTTATTCTTGAAGAAATGGGAATATCGTTAAAATTTTGCCTAAAACAAGCGGTAACCTGCATTGAATAAAACTTGATATGTGATTTAGGAAAAAATGGGAAAAAAATTTACCCTCAAATTAAATATTAATAATCGAATGTCGTTGTGTAACATTTTACCGATTTTTTTTATATTTTCTAACAATTAGAGATGTTGTTATTACACTAAGTATTCCAAATATAAATAAAGTAAAACCATCAATATTTGATAGAAATCCAAGATCGAAAGGATTTACAAACGCTGTGAAAGTTGGGTCCTGGTAAATACTCTTACCGCTCCATTGTGGGAAACAAATTGCATATAATATGTTTCTTCTATCAACATCAATCTCTATTCTCTTATTTTCAAGATCGAAATTTTCATTTGTCTTAAATAAATTAAGTTGCAAATATTCCATTTCGCTGATTATGCATTCCATTCAATGATTTTTTCTTTGAATTCTTTTGTCATTTAACCCTTTTTTTACAGTTTCCGCTAAATAATCATTAAATTTAACAATAAATCTACTATTTTTTTCTTTTTGGTTGCTCTCAATATGAAGGAATGTAAGATATTGCAATGATTTTTTTACTTCATCTATCGCGAATTCTTAAATAAACTACCCACTCTTATTAATTAGGGAAAAAATCATATGAACCATAGAGCAATATGGGAAAATCCGAAATTAATAGGAATCCCCCCTTATAAACGATATGAGATGAAATTACCTCAACGCGCAAAAAAGGAGTTCCACAAACGAATAATTTTGATTTCTGATACACACATTTCCACAGATAACAATCCAAGTTTAAACTCGGTAATGCTACGAAAAGGCATTGAAGAAATCGACCGATATCAAGATGTTGATTATATAATTCATTTAGGGGACTTAACCCATGATGGAACATACCTCGAGTACCAACAAGCGTTAGATTTAATCCGACGATTGAATAAAGATAATTTTTATATAATCCCAGGAAACCATGATGCACGAAATGTGGGATATAAATTATTCGAAGAGTTTTTTGGATCTCGCCGATTTGAATTAGAAGATGAAGATCTCTATATTTTTGGGGTTGATAGTTCACTTCCCGATAGAAATACAGGGAGAATTGGGAGAACCGCTATTCAAAAAAGTGAAGAGAATTTTTTGGAACACCAAGATAAAATCAAACTTTTCTGTTTCCATCATCAGCTCATCCCGATCCCCCATACTGGCAGAGAGAGATCAGCAGTCTATGACGGAGGTGATGCTTTAGAGATGGCATTAAAAACTAATGTCGACATTATTTTAAATGGCCATCGCCATATAACTAATATCTATTCTTGTTGCGGAGGTGGAAATTCTGATTTACTTATATTCAATTGTGGAACATTATCTGCAAATAAAACGCGCTATCGGGAGATGTTCTCATATACAATACTAGATATAAATGAAAAAATGGTTAAATTTACCACCAAAAAACTATTAGATGGAAGTTTTTTAGAAAGATGGCGTTACATATCCCAAAAATATCAGCAACCTCAAAAAATTTCTATCAAACCGTTAAATACTCTTATTCATATGGGTAATCTCCATTTTGGAGAGGGTTTATTTCTACCAGATGTTTTCGAACATGGATGTAATCAAGTAAAAGGATATAATCCAGATTTAATCTGTATGACTGGAAGTTTGACTGGACACAATAAAGTGAATGAATATCAAATGGCAAAGGAAAAAATGGATGCAATGAAATGCCCTATGTTTCTACTCCCCGGTTTTAAAGATTTACAAAAATATGGATGGGATCGTTATGAAGAATTTATGGGACCGTTAGATCCAAAATATGATTCCAAAATTCTAAGAGTTTATGGACTGAATGCTATTGATCAACACTTAACCGATGGAGCTGTTGGGAGTACTCGAATGCATGAAATTTGTAAGTATTTCAAAGAAACTGATGATAAAAAGCTAAATATACTTGCATGTAATCATCGATTTTTACCTTCCCCTAAGTTAATATTTGAGACCATTTTAGAAGATTCAGGAAGTGTATTAAAAAATTTCACAAATAGGGAAAATAAAATCAATTTAAT
>JAUWPK010000343.1 GCA_030611625.1 Promethearchaeum sp.
CGATATTCTAAAAACAATGGGAAATACTTTAAAAGCTTCAAGTATCGCGATATTCAAAGATATTAATAATGTTAGTAATAAGGATTCTGAGAATCTACGCTCATATTCTTTATCTGATAAGTGGTGCTCCCATTATTTTCCTGAAATATGTGATTATTTTAATGATATTTTTATTGATAAACTGTTATTTGAATTAGAAACCTCTTCGATGAAAATGTATACAGTAAAAAAATTGGATGAATATCCCAGTGAGTTAACTCCATTACTGGAACAAGCGAATATCGGCTCATTTTTACGAGTTCCAATTTTTACGGGAAAAAAACGCTATGGAACTATGATAGTTAATTATTCGGATAAAAATCGGCAATTCAACCATAATGAAATTGTTTTAAGCATGAATATTGCTTATCTAATTGGATTAGGATTAAAAATTAATCAAGAAAATGTATCTAAATTAAACTTTCTTCAATTTTTTGATGATTTAAATTTGGGACTTTTCATTCTTCAGCAAGACGAGGCTGGAATATATAAATTTGTATATGTAAATTCACAGATATGCAAAATGTCGGGATATACTAAGGAAGAAATTTATCAAGTCCCCAATTTTACTGATGTTGTTTTAGTTGATGATGAATCCTTTATGAGATCTTTTAAATCAAAAGAATTTGCTGTTAAAAATCTTCCAAGATCTTTTGATATAAACATCAATGTGAAAAATGGAATTATACCTGTAAAAGTTTGGTTAAGTAATGATGAATATAATAATCATTATGCAATCTACGGAATTATTCACAGTTTGTTGGATGATAAAAAAATTTCTTCCATTTATACCGAACTTATAGTGTAAATCATTTAAAACTCGCATTCAATCTGTTAGAAATCTAATACTCCTTTTTCCGATTTATTTATCTCATTTCTAATTGTTTACTAAATCTGATAACTGATCAATTTAAAATTCTCTGGATTATATCTAAAAATATGCGAAAGGATAGGAATGTATATGGCATAATTTACATTATGTTTTCAATCCATCCTAAATGTTCAAAAGTATATGTTGGTCAATCAACTCATCCAATTTCATATTCGCGCTTTTCAGATCATATTAATGATGCTTTTAGAAAAGGAAAAAAAGAATTCGAATACAAAATTAGTAGAGCCATACGTAAATACGGTAAAGAAACTTGGAAAATTTTAACAGTTGATAAATATCTTAAGTATTTAACGATTCATAAAAAATCGCATAAAATTCAAAATGTTCATTTATATACAGGTAAAAATCCAATTTTTAAGGCAAAATCTCAAAATGAATTAGACCATTTAGAAATACTATGGATAGCAGAATTTAATAGCTATAATAATGGGTATAATTCAACTTTGGGTGGAGGTGGTAGAAAATTTGTTGAGGGTTTTTCAAAGGATCAAATCACGCAGTATAAAGAACTGTTAATGCAAGGATTTCTCAAAACACAAATCTTAATCGACAAGGAAAAGAAGACACGGCTGAAAAATTCAAAAAATCCATTTGATAATATTTCTCACAACCAATTTTACCTGAGACTAGCCTATTCTGATATTTCTGAATTAGAGTTGGAGGAATTACATCAATGCGAAGTTTCTGCACGCTTTTTTAATAATTTTGGACGACAGCAAGCTTTAGCAAATATTATTGAAATTGAAATGGCTTTGGGAATTAATCATTTTGAGAGTATCCAGTCTAATAAAAATAGTTTTTCTCAAAATCTAACAATTCAAGAATTAAAAAGAAACACAAATAATATGGGAAGTTTGAACGAAGTTCTTGATTCTTACCAAATAAAAAAAGATTTACAACCCAAAATTATTCCAAACCATACTATATCGTTAGGTAGAATTGGAGATATTCGAAGTGCTATTATTATCGATCTTTTTGAAAATAATAGGATTTTTTCACAAGATTATTTAAGAGAAAAATATAAATCTACACGCGATATTATCAGAACTTCCCCCGTCCAGAGAGGATCCAAGCGAATTTATGGAAATTTCTTCCAAGTTATTCATAATTGGAAAACTAAATCTAATGAAACTTTAGATGGGTTGACCATTCGAGAAATTACTAATATGAAAACTGCACATCCTATGATTTTAACTAAATTAATTGAAGAAGGGAAAAAATTGAAAGATTATTTTGCGTTAGAGTTAAATAATGCAGGAAAACCGAGAAAGGAAATTGAAAAATTACTTAAAATACCACGAAAACATCTTGATTATTTAAGTGAGATTTTTACCCCCAAAATAGCAATTAAACTCGATAGTAAAAGATGGAAAAACTATAATCACCTTGTTTTTATTGAGAATATCTTGATTAATACTCCATTTATCTCTCCTAAACAACTCGCTGAACTATATTTTGGAAAAGAATATTCTGAAACTCAACGAAAAAATTTCTCCCGAAAATTGAATCTTATAAAAAAAATAGCCGAATCTAAAAAAAGAATGTCTGATTTGTATCTAAACAAAAAAATTAGGTTGATTGATTAAGAATTTTTATTGATCTTACTAATTTCTTTAAAAAATTCCACGGAACGCTTAGACCAAAGTTAATTCTTAAAAAAAAACATTCATCAAAGTAAGTCTTGCCTTTTTTCATTCTTTCTCAGAAATTGCTAAAAAAAAGCTTTTTAACACGCCTTCCTAGAAAATAAAGTAATTGTTGAAAATTATCTCAAGGTATTTATTTAAAGATGTAATTAAAACTTGGAATTGAACGAAATATACTATAAAAAAAAAGTTGAAAAATATGTTGTATAATAATGTAGAAGTAAAGGATGTCGAATTCTTCGAGTCTGTCGTTGGGAAAAGATTTGTTTCTGCTAATCCCGCAATCTGTGCTAGCTATACGAGCAAATCCATAATGGGTCTTGAATCACAAATTGCTGAAGTGATAGTGCGACCGAGATATACCAATGAAGTTCGCAATGTGCTTATGTGGTGTTCAGATCGAAGAATTCCAGTCACACCAGTTTCTGCAGGACTATCTGGTGGATTTGCCTGTCCCGTATTTAAACCAGCGGGAGTCCATCTTGATATGAGCAGAATGGATCGAATTATCGAAATTGATGAAGATAACAGATATGTTGTTATAGAACCTGGGGTTACCAACGGAGAATTATGGGCTTATATGAGAAAATATCACCCTGATTATATTCCTCCAATAGCTGATGGTGCTCCCCCGGCTGCAACTGTTCTGGGAGACGGTATCGACCGAGGTTTCTCATTAGTGACAAGTTCTATGGGCCCGCAAGGAGAAATTTTCATGGGTGCTGAAGTTGTAATGCCCACAGGAGACATACTAAATTACGGGTCAATGGCGCTCCACGGTACTAAACCATTTTATAGATGGGGTTTGGGGCCTGAATTGTTCTCAACTTTGATGGGTAGTCAGGGAAGTATGGGTATTGTCACCAAAGGTGTTGTAAAAATATTTCCACACCC
>JAUWPK010000174.1 GCA_030611625.1 Promethearchaeum sp.
ACCTTGCCTATTAATCCTAAATAACTCTGTTTTTTACATAAATATTACTTGATTTTTTTAAAAACAATCAATGGAAAATTACACACAAACAGGATGGGTAAATCCACTCTCCTTAATAACTTGAATGAAATTTAACGGAAGTTTTTGAGCGCAGATTTCTCGGGATTTCTTATAAACATCGATATCTTCATCATTTTCATAAATTTTTTCCACCAATTTTTCAATCATATTAGAATTTAGATCACGGGATGAATTTACGATTGCAAGCACTTCGATATCTTTGGAATTATCAATCACTCAATAAACAATGCGATATCCGTTATAAATAAGTTCTCTGAATCCAAAATTTTCAAGTTCTGGAACTTTACGCCTACAATTAGGTGTTTTTACTAAAATCCCTGTTGAATTTAAAAGAGCTTCTATGAACTGATTTGCATAAATTGGAGAATCCTTTGCAATTTAAGTGTGAATATTTTCCAGATCAGAACTTACTCTCTCGGTCCACCTTATTTTGACCATTTTTTTACCCTTTGGAGCAATTCTTTCGTTGACAATGTTTTTCCTTCTTTAGCATCTTTAAGCCCTTTAAAAACTTGTGAGATAAAATGTATTTCATACATAATTTCATCTGCAGTGCTTTCATCTGACATATTCTTAATAGCTTCTAAAGCTGCTTCTTTAATTGTTGCCATAAAATTCCTTCACAACTATATTGCAGATTAAGATAATAAATATTTTTCTTTAATTGGGATGATGAAGGTCTTTTTAAGATCCTATAAACGTTTATTGAGCTGTCTTAAAATAGGATCGCTCTGTTTCAAATCCTTTTCGAGCATTTGACGCTCTTTTATCCCACTTTCATACACTAATCTTTTCTTTTCGCTTAAGATTAGTGAATCAGGGTCTTTAATGTATTGCTCTGCCAGTGTTAATGGTGTTTTTCTATAAAAATCAAAAATTGCTCTGTGATCTTTTTGCTTTATTAGTTTCATGCCTGTATTTGATAATTTTAAAGTTCCATACCCAAAAAATGCTGATGGATAACAAGTTATTGGTAAATTTGATAATGTTCGAAGAGAATTCCAGCCTAAATAGATTTGCTTAAGCCTTTTAAGCCTTCTAAAAGAATCTGGAAAGGATGTTATGGAATTTTCTTCCAAATTAAGATCTTCAAGATTTATAAGGTTTCCAAAGGATTCTGGTATGAATGGGATGTGATTTAAACTTAAATCGAGTTTTTTAAGCTTTTTGAGTTTTCCAAAGGATTTCGGTAATGAAGCAAGGTGATTCCACCTGAGATCTAATTTTTCCAGTTTTTTTAAATTTCCAAAAGATTCAGGTAATGCCGTCAAATTATTATAAGATAGATCTAGTTCTTGAAGTTCGGTCAAATTCCCGATAGAATCGTGTAATTTTTTTAGCTCATTTTTTTGTATTTTAAGCTGCTGCGCTTCCGGGAGATTATCAAAAGACATGCCAATACAATTCAAATTCGCTCTATTCTTACAATGGGAAATATAACTCATCTTGCGCGATTTTTCACTAAAGGAATTGATTAATACCCTAAGCCTTATAACATGGCCGTTTTCTTCGATATATCCCGTTTGAAATTTATTTAGTGCCCACCATGTAATTCGATGGATTTTAATGCCAAATTCATTCAATGTTGCTTGTTCTAATTCTGTAATCATTTTTAACCACTTTTTGTTTTTAGATTTTCGTTTTTAGATTTGTTTTTAGATTTGTTTTTAGATTTTGTCCACTAAAATTAATTATTCCTTATATTAATATTAATTGTGAAAAATTATGACCTATGGGAATATTTTAAATTGAATGCGGTTTTTACGATATTATGGAACTTCCAGACCTGGCAAATATCGCGAAATTTCGGAAAAAATTAAATTGGACTCAGAAAAAATTGGCGGAAAACACAGGTATTAGCCAATCTATGATTGCGAAAATTGAATCCGGTAAAAAAAAGCCATCGTTTGAAACCGCACAATCTATATTTAAAATCTTATCGCAATCAATCAACAAACAAATAAAAAATAGTGAAAACTCTGCCAAAAAATTTGCTACATTCCCGATTGTAACTTTAAAACCCGGGGATATTATTGAAATTGCTATCAAAAAAATGGGAGAACAATATGATCAAATACCCGTTGTTGAAGCTGGAGCTTGTATCGGTTGTGTTTCATCAAAATTACTCTTGCGGTCTTTCTTAATTGAAAATCGAGAATCATTTTTTAAAAGACCAATCCGTGAAATAATGGAAGATGCACTGCCAACTATTGACGAAAACAGCCATTTATCATCCGTTTATCAGATACTTCAAATTTTCCCTGCAGTTTTAACTGTTTGCTTGGGAAAGATTTCTGGAATTATTACCCGTTCCGATTTAATTGCTAAAATGTAAAAGCACCTATTTTGGATCTCCCCAAACACCCAATACCCAACACAAAGATTATATTTTACACACATTTATTCTTTCTTATGAGTGAAATTGATCCCTCACTGAAACTGCAAGTTATAACCTCCGGGACCAAAAGAGAACTGTGCAGTCACATCGGTAGTGGCATCGATTCCCCGACAGAAGCTTATTTTGATCTGCAAACAGGGAAGGTCGAAGTTCTCCTGGTCGAAGATTCATTAGATTCGGTTAGCATGGATGAGGAAGAGGAAGTAATTATTCTGAAGGAATTGATAGAGACCGAACTCGGAAGCCGCTATTTGGAGATATTCACAATGATTTCCCCGGAAGCTTTTAAGATCATGGAAGCCTTCACTGCGTCCCCCTATGCAAAAGAAGCTAAACCACACCTTGCCCAAGCAATGCGTCGTAGAAAACCTTTTCGTTCATTTAAGGATGTACTGCTGAATTACCCCGAGATCCGGGAAACTTGGTTCGTCTTTGAAGAGGAATTCCAATTCAATTGGCTTAAAAAACGCTATCTAGAAGAATATGAAGTGGAGCTGGTGGATGAGGAAACCACCCTGGATACCCATTAGTTAGGATCGTATTGAGTCCTTAGAAATCTCGAAAAACTTTGGTATGATATCAAATATATAGGCCTCCCAGAAAACATAGTTCACTTCATCAAGACACAAAGAACTTTACTTCCTAAAATCGTGAAATTATGCAAAAGTTTATTTTTCCAAATTCTGTTTATTGTACTAAGAAAATGGCTCTGATTAAACCAAAAGAAATAACACCGGATATTATGCAAGATATCATTTCTCGTATTAAAAAGATCTGTAATCCGGAAAAAATAATTCTTTTTGGTTCTTATGTTGGAAAGAATTTTACAGAAGAAAGCGATATTGACATACTAGTTATATTAAAAGATAGTAAATTACCAAGGTATAAAAGATCTATCCCGATTAATTTTGAATTATCTAATATAATTTTCCCAATGGATATTATCGTATACACAGAAAAGGAAATCGATGAATGGAGTGACGTACCACAAGCATTTATTACTTCTATTATCTCCAAAGGAAAGATTATTTATGAAAAAAAGTATTGATGATTTAATTAATTCTTGGCTTAAAAAAGCAGCCCTCGATCTTCAAGCTGCTCAAAAATTAGTAGAATTTCATTCCTTAAATACAATTGTTTGTTTTCATGCACAGCAGGCTTGTGAGAAATATCTTAAAGCCTATTTAACTTTTCTTTCAATAGATTTTCCCAAAATCCATAATTTAGAGAGATTAATTGATTTATTATCAACTAGTGATAATGATATAATGAAATTCAAAAAAAGTTGTGGAGAATTAAGTCCATTTGCTGTAGAATCGAGATATCCTGAATTCAATGAAATTGACTCAGATTATTCTGCAGAAGCAATTAAAACTGTAGAAAAGATTAAGAAATATGTTTTATTACAAATTAAAAAAGATTTATGATAAAATCTTTTATTATGCATCAATGAAGATATTTTAAATATGTCTGGACTTTTGAACGCAAGATCAAAGATGTCTCGAGATTGAAGTTGATAATGATTGGAAGGAAAACAAGGAAATAAAAAGGAAGGCACCATGATCAAAATTAATCACCGCTATGAAAAAAATTCACAGAAAAATCATGAGCAATATTGAATGGATTTTTCACTGCACCAATTCACTTTTTCATAGATTTTTTTTTACAAATTTAAAATAAAAGGAAAAGTTTCTACAAATCGAATATTTTTCAGATTTCATGGAATTTTTTATAGTTTAATTGAAGATATAGTAATATTTCTTCATTTTCTGAAGTTTTAGCAAGATTCATTAAAGTTTGATTCTTTTTATTTCGAAATTCAAAGATTGAATATGATAAAGGAAATAATTTCAGTGCATTTGGATATTTATTAATTATTGTATACGCGATAGGCATGTTTCCCCTATCATCTTGAACTGTTGGATTTGCACCTTTTGATATCAAGTAAGAAATTACACTAGCATGGCCACTAAATGCTGCATAATTCAATGGAGTTCTGGATCCGTTATCTACATTGTTCACATTTGCACCTTTTTCAAGTAATAATTTACAACTTTCAGGTTTATTATTATAGGCAGCTAAATGAAGAGGCGTTAACCCACCATTTGTTCGCGGTTCTATTGCAATATTTTGGTCAAAAAAATAAGAAACTATATCATAATGACCAAAGGCTGCTGCATAATGAAGAGATACTTTATGATCTGTATTTGGGGTAGAGATATTCCATCCTTCTTTAATTAAAACCCACGCAATATTTGAAGTAGGAAGATAAAGAGAGAGATGCAATGCGGTATTTCCAAGATCATCTGTAAAATACTTATCCAAATGGTTCTTTTGAGTTAAATCATTAAGGATTTGTAAAACTTTGACTGGTTCATTCTTTCGTACAATTTCCAAAAATTGTAGATTAAATTGATCATTCATGTCTTTATTTTATTTGTAGATTCTTATAAAGTCATCATCCAAAAGAATTAATAAATTCTTAATTATTTTTGACTCTAGCAGCCCAAAAGACCCTATTGTGAGTTAGAATCCGATTTCCTGAAGTCTTACGTAGCATTTAGACTTATATAAATGTAAGGGTATATTCGCGGGTTTCCTTACTCCGCGATTAAGCCTTCCCAAAGTTAGAATCGAAAACCAACTTGAGAATTCAATCCTATATACTTTCCCTTCAAAAATCAAGATTTATCAAGATAAAATTAAATATAGAATTATGGATTTGAAGTATTTTTGTCGATCAAGCCAGATTTGAATGTATTGGAAAAAAAGGATGCTCTGATGGAAGAGTCTAAATTTTCTTCTTTTTAAGTAAAGGAAAAATTGGAATCTAACCAAAAAAACTGCGGTCACTTAACGAGATGGAAAGGACTGAGGGCGAACCAGATGTTATAGGAAATAATTACCGCACAGAGGAGGAGCAATAGTATTTAAATTCGCGGCTCTCGAGGGGAGTGCATCTAAAAATTAAACGATGGTTTCACCCTTATATAAGATATTTTTCGGGTAATTTTTTCATCCATTCTTGGTTTACCGATGGTTAAACGATGGTTTAACTTCTTTATTGCTTTGAAGAAATTCTATGAAGGTAACAACCTAGAAAATTGAATTTTTGACGAAAATTTTAGATTTGCATCAGAATATTAATTCTTAAATATTGTACGCTTAAGCAAGATTCAATCCAACCGTTTGCATAGGAATCTCTTAGTAAGACTTACTGGATCACGTTTTCAATCTCATTTTTAATTCGAATTTTCTCATTGCTTTCATTAGTCTTTAATCGCAATAATTTAATCTGATTTACTTCAAAAGCTTTATCTTTAATGCTATCGTTTAACGACTGTTTGAAGTTTTGTTCATGAAATTTCACACCATCTACCTCAATTCCCAAAAGATTTTCTTTTGTAATAGAATTATAAATAAGAAAATCCACATGAGTGAAGTTGTGATTCAAATATTTCAATTCATTTTGGGAGAATCCCGAATAGTTAGTAATAAATTCATTAAGTGAAACATGCATCGCAAATTTCAATCCGGGATAATTTCGTAAGATTTTGGAAAGGGAATCATATAGAATGATTTCAGAGATTACTTCCTTTGATTTTCTTTGATGCTTAAGGAAATTATATAATTCTTCTGTATAATCCGAATAAAGCATATCGAATACAGAAGTCACCTTACCCTCTATTATTTGGCTTTTACTAAAATTATATTCAGCATACTTAATGAAATCGCTAAAATTATTATTTTTACTATTATAGAGTCCATGAGTGGTAACTAATGTTATGAAGGTCTTGGCTCTTGAAACAGCTACATTGAAGAGCCTAGGATTATTGATAAATTTGATAAAATTCGCATTGATTTCTCTTTTTTGAATATTATTTACAACAGTTGATAGGATAATTGCTTCTTTTTGTCTACCTTGAAATTTGTGAACTGTGTCAATCTCAACTCTCTCTTCACCTTTAAATCTTTTCTGATATTTTTCAATTTGAACTCTAAAAGGACTAATGATTCCAATTTCTCGACTATTAATTCTATTAATATAATTTTCAATTTCGTCAATTTCCCGAATATTATATTGCCCTGACCCTATTGGATTTTTTCTAGCATGATTCCCTTCAACCAATTTAACAATTGTAATCGGATTTTCTTCAGTATCTTGAGTCATTATGACTAATTCATTATCATAATACTTCGCGTTAAGATAATTTATGATTTTAGGATGACATCGATAATGCTCTTTTAATAAAATCACAGATACATTAGTGAATACATTTCTGACTGCCTTGAGGAGTGAATTCTGCTTGTAGACATATTTTTTATCCATTTTATATTTCTTCGCCAATCTTTCGGATTCGCTATAGATTTCCATATTATCAATCTGTTCCAACTGTTTCGAATCCCCTACAACGACGATGTTTTTAGCACAAGACATCGCTAATACGCTGCTGATTAATTCGGACTGGGATGCCTCATCGATGATCAGATAGTCAAAAATATAACCTGTTTTTATACTTGTTCGGAGAGAAAATGAAGTGCTTAAAATTATAGGATATCTTTCTATAAATTTATGAAAGTCTACTTTATAATTTTCCATGGTAAATTCATTATGGATAAAATCTCGATATGTACGGTATAGGTATTGATTCAGTCGCTTTTTTGATTCAATTTTGTATTGATCTTTTATTTTATAAAAATTATGTCTTGCTAAAAAACGCCTTATAAATGCGATTCTTAACTTTATTTCTTCTATTTTGGCTACGTAATATCGATAGTCAATGCACAATAATAACTCAATTAAATTTTCTTTGATAAATTTTTGTGGAATACCATACTTTAATCGCAAGAACAATTCTTGGATGAATTTCTTAATTTTTCTAAAGACATTCCAATACAATTCAAATTCGCTTCTGCGATTTTTGACTCGCAGAGTCAAAAACTTATCCATACTCCTAGTATGTCAAAAGAATGCTGTATTTTTAACCACTTTTTGTTTTTAGATTTTTGTTTTTAGATTTGATTTTAGATTTTGTCCAATAAAATAAATTATTCCTTTTATTAATATTTATTGTGAAAAATTATGACCAAAGGGAATATTATAAATTAAATGCGGTTTTTATGATATTATGGAACTTCCAGACCTGGCAAATATCGCGAAATTTCGGAAAAAATTAAATTGGACACAGAAAAAATTGGCGGAAAACACAGGTATTA
>JAUWPK010000061.1 GCA_030611625.1 Promethearchaeum sp.
TCAAAACACAATCTGCAAAATATTTAGAAAAAATAAAAACCGCGATGTAATCCACATGATGACCGAAAAATTGTATTATAAAAATGCTTATCAAAAAGAATTTACTTCAAAAGTTCTCAAAGTTATAGAGTTAAAAGGAGAGTTAAAAGGAAAATTCGGAATAATTTTAGAAAAAACCTGCTTTTACCCTGAAGGGGGAGGGCAATTGGGCGATATAGGTAAAATTGATAAAATTATGGTTCTTGATACTCAATTTAAAGATAGAGATATAATTCACATTACAGAAAAATCCCTGGAAATCGGAAAAAAAGTAAAGGGAAAGATAGATTGGGCTCGTAGATATAAATTTATGCAAAATCATACTGCTCAACATATATTATCAGAAAGTTTTCTCAAAGAATTAGGAGGAGAAACATTTTCTGTTCATTTAGGTGAAAATTCTTTAACCCTGGATGTTGGCCTTTCTAAATTAAATTGGGTAGATGTTTATAAAGTAGAAAATTTAGCAAATAAAATTATTTTAGAAAATAGACAAATAGATATTCATTGGGTGGGTAAAGATGATTTGGATAAATTTCCATTACGTAAAAAGCCAAAAGTAGAAAAAAATATACGAATCGTCGAAGTTGGTAAATTTGATTATTCTGCTTGCGGGGGTACTCATCTAAAAAGTTCTAACGAATTAGGAATTATTAAAGTATCAAAATGGATTAAGGTAAAAAATGGATTTCGTGTTGAATTTATTTGTGGAGAACGAGCTTTAAGTGATTATCAGTGGAAAAACAAAATGATCTTAGAAATTGCAGAATTTCTGGCAGTTAAGAAAAAAGATTTGAAGGATTCTGTAGAAAAATTATTTGAAGAAAATAAAACTCAACGAAAAAAAATTGAAGAAATGCAATATAAATTATTAGAAGACAAATTTAAAAGCGAAATTAACCAGAGTCAGAGAATAGAAGGAATTCCTGTTGTTAAACTTATTTTTAATGATGGAAATTTCAAAATCATACGAAAAATTGTAACCAATCTTATAGAAGTTGAAAAATCTATCATTCTTATTGTAAATATTATTAATAAAAAAGCCAATCTTATATTTGCCCGTTCTTCCAAAGGAAATGAAAATCAGGTGGAGATGAACGCACTTCTAAAATTATTTACATCAAAAATAGGTGGCAAGGGTGGTGGAAAACCAAATTTTGCTCAAGGTGGAGGGAATGTGGAAGGTTTGGAAGAAGCATTTGAGTTAATTTTTAAGAAAATTGAAGAAAACTTAAGAAAAAAATAATAATTTTGAGTATTTACAAATTGGGAAAAATAATTGCGATAATCAAACCCATTAATAAACCTGCTAATAATGTAAAATACCATGGCTTATTCCATTTTATTATAAATTTCCCATCTAATGCAAATCCTTTTACTTCGCGCGGAATCATATTAAATATTCCTAAAACAAAATTCATTGAACTAGCTTGTGCAAAAATCATACGTAGATTAATTATCGAGTCCTTTGGAATAAGAAAAGCAATAATTATACAAATTACTCCTAAAACGAAATTTGAAAATGGACCTGCAATTTTTATCCATCCCATCTTATCCTTATCATTTTTGGGATCAACACCAACTGAAACAGCTGCACCTGGCAGACCAAAGGGGAATCCAATTAATGCCCATTTTAAAGTAGCTTTTACACCGACTTTGGTTAAGCAGAACCTACTTTGAAAATTAAAATGCTTGGCAGTTTGTAAATGAGATAATTCATGAACAATAAAAGATAAACCGAAAATAAGGGCAATTGGCAATGGTTCGATAAAAAATTGAGTTAAAGAAGGCAACTGGTTTGAATTTATTAAAGCAATAATTAACATTATAACATTAATATTTATATAATATCTATAAACCATTAGAAAGAGCAGTCCGAAGGCCACTAAGATATGCCAAAATTCGCTTTTTTCCAATTTATATACCATTGAAAGATCTAAACCAGAACTAGGTTGGAAGGCATTAGGTGGAATGGTTTGCATTCTCTGTATCATAATAAAACTATTTGAAGTGTTCATCGGATCGTTCGGATCATAAATGAACGATTTATATTGATATGAACTTGCTTTAACTGCTTGGTTAACGGGAGAAGGGATTGTAGGCGTTATTGTAGGATCAGAATACTGTGCTTCATCAGAATCAATTGTTGGATAATTAATTTTTTTCTGCTGTGTATGAGCTAATTGATCGAATTTTTTCTTCTCAATATGAAAATATATTTTTAATGAAATTAATTTACCATTTTCTTCAATAGGAACTATGATTTCATCACCATTCTTCAAGGGTGTTGGTGGATTTTGCTTGAGGTTTAAGTTTCCTAAATAAGTGCCATTAGAACTATTCGGATCTTCAATAAAATATTTATCATTTACTTTAGAAATTATAAACTGTTGTTTAATTACTGCACCTGTATCCTTATCATTTCTTACGCTAGAAATTGAATCAAAAGCTCTTGGATCTGATAAAGATTTTACAACGCTATTCTTAATTTCACGTTTTCCTATATATATCACTTTTTTATCATTTGGAATTTCAATTTTACCAGCAATTATTGGAATTTCTAAATAAACCTCAAATTCATTGCTCATTATATCATCCATTACAATTTAATTGTAAAAAAGTTATTGCAAGAAAAAAAATTAATTAAACAAAATTAACGATTTGGCGTCCAAACCTTTTCCAAAAGTAGGCTCCCACCAAGACACCTGCTAATTGAGGAAAAGATGATAAAATATAAGATGCACCATCATAATTCCCAAGTAAGAGAATTATTACTCCATAACTTCCCATCACTAATTGAATTCCAATGATAATGTACAAAATGTATCTAGCTTTCATTCTAATAGGTATAAAATATAAATAGAACCTCATCTCTCGATCCAAACCTATTCGATATAGGAGAAATACCATTAAACCATAATAAGCTCCACTTTGAGTAGAATATAAATTTGAATCTTGAGTCATCGCAATAAAAAACTGATATTTAATAACAAAACCGATTGATTGCAGGAATAAAATTGAAAAACTATTTGCGATACCAGATAATATATACAAAGTTATTAAGAATTTAGTTCCCATCTGCAATTCAATAACTTTACCTGACCAATAAAGGATGAGTAATGTAAATATCCATGAAAACAAGTTAGTTGGTGTTAATATTGATGTAAAAATAGTGAGAAAATGTAAAAAGAAATTTGATCTAAGAAGATTTAGATTTAATAAAATAAATGGCTTTATAGAAGAAAAGAGTGAAATTAAAAAGAAGAAAGTTGTAATTCCCATTATAGAATAAGTCCCTATAGGTTTACTTGCTCTTGAAATGAATGGGGAATAACCACCACCTCTACCTCTAAAAAAGCCCCTGGAACGACTTGGAGGAGGGGGCATTGCAGCCCTTTCTTGTTCCCTAATATAATTATTCATTTCTCTCTCTAAATCATCATAGGATTTTTCCTTAGGGATAGATTTTGTTTGATTAGGGTGTCCTGGAGTTATCACCTTTTCTTTTGAATTTTTAAAATCGTGAGGATCTTCTTTTTGAGGTGTTAATTGAAGTTCAAAGGAACATTTATGATTTTCTGGTAATCTGTGTTTTTTACAATAAATTCCCCCACAATATCTGCATTTAAAGGGTAAATAATCTAATATTTCTTCGCAATCTGGATAATTACATTTAGCCATTAAAAGGGCTAATGAAACTAAAAATTAAAAATTATTTGATTTCTGTTTCTTATGAGAAATAATTAATTTTTCGATTATTAGATTGGTTTTGTATTTATCGGGGCTATATATACCGCGAAATTCGAGGTAAATTTCATTAAATATTGTTTGTTTATAGGTTTGTTTAGATAATTCTATCTTATTCCAATGATCTTGAAGATATTTTTCGATATAATCTTCAATTTTTGTGGTTAACGGATTTTCACAGTCTTTCGGTATTGAATCATCTGGGAACCACAATTTCCCTTCTTCATTAATATTAAAATATTTGGAATTTTTTAATTTTATTATATAAGTTTCTAGATCATCTAAAGGAAATACATGAGCTTTATATAATATTTCATCTAAAAAGTTAGAAATCCAGATGAAATTAGTTGGTTCTCCTCGCATTTTTAATATTTTAATTATGTTTTTTTTTATTATTTCATATATCTCTTCTCCACTTAATGGACTTGAAAAGGTATTTTTTTTATCATTTAATCTTTGAAGAGGTTTTTGGAACCTAATATAGTAATCTCCGATAGGAGATCCTTCATGATGAAGTATAGATTTAATTGAAACTCGGGGTGGTAATTGGAATAATATTTGACATAATTCAAAACCGCAAGATATTACTGAATTAATCAAAGCATTTCGAATTTTAAAGGATGTATTATGAAAAGTCAAAATCATATACTTATTTGGCTTTAAAACTCTGTAAACTTCACTGAATACTTTTTTTAGGTTAATTTCGTATGATTTCAAATTTTTTCCTTGATGTGAATTAATAACGATTTCATCCAATTCAATTTTTTTTTTATAAATTTACATATTTTGATCCAACCAAACATTCCAAAAAGCTGAAAGCTCACCATATTGAATTGAATCTCCATAGGGAGGATCTGTAAAAACGAAGTCTATAACATTATCGGGTAATTCCAATTTTGATGAAGATTTATTCCATAATAGGACAGGGGATTTTATTGAAAGGTCTTTAAATGATTCTGCTAATTTAAATTTTAATCTTGATTTATTATTCCGTACGTTAGAATCTATTTTTCCCTTTTTAAGTTTTGAAAATCTATGTTTAAAGCAATTCCAAGCATTAACCTCGAAAAAATTTGAAGGATCCCAGAAAAAATGGTGAGTCCAAGAGCCTACCTGCTTTTTTTTCAAGGTTTTTCCTTTACGTTTATTGATGACCCATACCATTTTACTGGATTGACCTAAAGAGCTAGTAAAGCAGAATCTTAAGAATTCTTTTTCTTTTTTAAAATCTTCAGGCAAATTATTGATCAAATTTATCAGAACAATCAAAAAAGTGTAATTTCGTTTTGTAAAAAGCTCAGTTAGTTCAGGTTTTTTTCTTAAATTATGTCGTAATTGTATAAATGCTCGATTATTAGAGTATTTAAAAGAAACATTCGGATTCTTTTTCTGTTCTTGAGAAAGTAACGTTAAAGCATTTTTTTCCTGTTCTAATACAAAAGGTTTTATTAAAATAAAAATTTCATTAAGATTTGAATGGTTTGCGACTATTTCTCCGCAGTTTGGACACTTGAATCGAATTTCTTCTAATTCATGGTTCAAATCATCTTTCTTCTTTAACCAAATTAAGTGAGAAATTATTGCATTAGTGTTTTGACAAGATGGACATCTAAGTTCAAATAACTTTGAAAATACTGAATTCCTATTTTCAACATCTTTTTTAATTATTTGAAATGCTTTTTCGAGTTTAGGAATATTAGCGTATAATCCTGTATTCTTTGTTATAAAATCTGCCATTGGATTCAAGTCCACACCAATAGCTAAACGATTATTAAAAATTGATTCTAAAACTGTTACTCCGGATCCCATAAAGGGGTCTAGAACAATCCCATTTTGTGGACAATAGCGTTGGATGTAATGTGCAACGATATTCGCAGGTTTTCTCGCCCAATACTTATGCATTAAATACATTGGCGAATGGGTTCTGGGAAGAATTTCAAAATCCAAAATCTTTTCATCTTTATCTATATGATTTACCTTCTTATTGTGGATTTTGAATTTCTCTTCTTTCATAATTAAATTCTTTCATAATCTAATTTCTATTTTTCGCAAAGTTTTTGAGAATTTAAGTATTAAAGATTTTATGAGCATCGCTTCTAACGCGGCACGGGAATTTAATAAGGAAATTGTACAAGCCCTCAATTCGATGGTTAGAGTAGTTATTGATAAAGATCACTATTACACTGGTCGTCTTGTTGGATTTGAAGTAAATTCATTATCGATTTGTCTGGCTAATGCTATTAATGAAAAAAGACAAAAAACTGAGAAAATTTTTATTCGCGGAATTTGGGAAACCATCGCAATTGAAGGAGAACCTTTCCCGATGGATAAACTTGTGGAAAGATTAAGAAAAATACTTCCTGACGAAAGTATCAATCTATCTGATGATGGAGGTTCAATTAAGCTTCTAGGTGGTAAGATTATTATTACTGAGTCAGGAGTTGAGGGGCGTGGCCCAACTCATGAAAGAATTAAACGTTTATACGATAATTTTTGTTCTGAATTAAAATAAAAATAAATTTTTCATTTTTTTTATTCTATTTTTGCTTATAATTGCATATCTATGACAATTCTTTTTATTCTTTTTTTGCTTATATTTGTTTATCTATGAAAAATAAAGATTTGTTGATCGAGAAACATAAGGAAATTTTTGGTGAAATTCCAGAATTTATTGTTCATTCCCCTGGCCGAGTTAATTTAATCGGTGAGCATACAGATTATAATGATGGATTTGTTTTACCTATTGCCATTTCCTTGGGGATCGATTTAGCAATTTCACGGATTCCCGATTCTGAAGTTATTTCCGTATATTCATTGGATAAAGAAAAAAAAATTGTTTCGTTGTATGCTTATTTAATGAAAAGTAGCGGTAGTGATAATTGGGCAAATTATCCAATTGGAGTTGTTAAAACCTTACAAAATCACGGACATAAGTTTGGTGGTGTAAGGATTTCTTTCACCGGTTCAATTCCGGAGGGTGCAGGAGTATCATCATCGGCTGCATTAGAAGTCGCAACAGCTTATGCTGTCCAACAATTATATAAATTAAAGATTAAAGATAAAGATCTGATAAGGTATTGTCAACAAGCAGAACATGAAATTGTAGGAGTTAAATGTGGTATTATGGATCAATTTACTGCAAAATTCGGTAAAGCTGGAAATGCAATGTTTTTAGATTGTAGGTCACTAGATTATCGATATATTCCTTTGAAATTAAAATCTGCAGAATTAATCATTACAAACTCAAATATTTCTCATAAATTGAGTACCTCCAAATATAATGAACGAGTTTTTGAATGTGAAGAAGCCGTAAAGGTTTTAAATGAGGTTAAATCTGGAAAATCTTTACGAGATTTTAATAAGGATGATTATGAAAAAGCTCGTGAATTTTTCACCCCTGAAGAAAAGAAAAGAGCCTTTCATGTAATTACTGAAAATGACCGGGTTATTGAAGCAGAAAAATCATTAAAACAAGGAGATATAAAAAAATTCGGTCAATTAATGAATGATTCTCATGAGTCGCTAAAATTATATTTTGAAGTTTCTTGTGCCGAATTGGATTGGTTAGTTGAAACAGCACAAAAAATTGATGGTTGCTATGGTTCAAGGATGATTGGAGCTGGTTTCGGTGGATGTACTTTAACTTTGATAGAAAAGAAGGTAATTCCAGAATATATATCAAAATTAAAAGGATACCAAGAAAAATTCGGAATTGCGGCAGTAACATATGAAGTTACTCCTTCTAATGGCGTACATAAATTATAATAGGATTATTTTTTCTTAGTAGCTTTCTTTTTAGTTATTTTTTTCTTTGTAGCTTTCTTTTTGGTTGTTTTTTTCTTTGAAGCTTTCTTTTTGGTTGTTTTTTTCTTTACAGTTTTCTTTAGTATTTTTTCGTCTGTTTTTATTTTTCCATCAAGATCATGGAAAGATAAAATTTTTGGCAAGTTTAGATCCTTCAAAATATTTTTGAAAGCCGCTTTTCCAATTGGTGTTATAGTTAATGTATCTGTACCTTTATTTTTTGAAATTTGAAGATAATTGTGTTTGATCAACTCTTCAACTTCATCCCATAATTCTTTGAAAATCTGTTTAATTTTAATTAGTTTAATATCTCTTCCTACTTCATTATGTAACGCAATTATTAATCCTAAGGTCCCGTACATACTTGGAGAAATAATGTCATCTTTTCCTGGAGTAGTTAGAACGAAATATCTCTTCCCTTGAAAAGTTGTTCGAATTAAGGAGAATCCAATTAGTTTGAAATTCTGAACTAAAACCGGGATGATTCTATTATATTCTTCTTCATCGGAACAGAGATTTATTATATCTCTTTCATTTATCACTTTATTTTTATTTTGAACTATTAACCTGCTCAATTGTTGCATTAATGCTTCATTTTCCAAAATTTTCCACCTTTTTTAGTCTAAGTCTAAGTTTATAATTTTATACGGGATTTCGATTTCGTATTTTCGTTGTTCAAGTAAAAAAATAATAATTATATCCTTAGGTAATTCATCACTAATATCTCCAAGCATTTTGATATTTTTAATGAAATTTTGTTGAGTTATCATGAATTTAGGTAAATCTATTATTCTTAGGGGGATAAATTTATGGTCTCCTCCCAAATAGCAGCTAAAAATGAAACTAAAATAAATAAAAGCCTTCTCTACTCTTTTCAAATCTTTGTCAATGTTAATATACTGGTTTTGTTTCATAATTTTATTCGTTAGCTTCAGGTTTTCTTTATCAAAAGTTAGTGAGAATGAAATTTTCATATCGATTTTACTCAAAAATTTATTCATCCATGATTGAATATTTTTTATTCTCTCTATGAATTCTTCAAAGTAATGCGTTTTTTTTGATAAAAGACCAAGATTTTCTGAATTCAATCTAAGTTTTTCTAATAATTTTTGTCTATCGTTATTAAATTTCTTTTTAATTATCTCTAAATCGGTTGTTTCATAAGAATTTTCAAATTTAGAATCGATTTGATCAATTTTATTTCGTTTTTTCTTCAAAACTTCTATAATTTCGTTGGGGTTTGAATAATATTTTACTTCTTGATTTTGATTGATTTGTGGATTAATATTTCTATTTATATTTAAGAATGAATCAATATCTATTCGAACTGATTCAATCTGAGCCTTTGTGTTTTCAATTTCTGTTTTTAATTCATTAAATATCTTTTTAATTTCCTGAAATTTAGAGGTATTTAGTTTTTTTAAATTATCGTTATTTTTTTTGGTTTGGGATCGTAAATTTCGTATTTTTTGCTTAACGCCTTTGCTAATTTTCATTTTTAAGATTCTTTCGTTCTTTAAATCCTTATGTGAGCTTTTTACATCATTATATTTTTTTTTAATTCTATTATAATCCTTATCGTTGTTTTCAGAATCTATCAATTCTAACTTGTCATAGTATGTTTCTAAAAGAGGCTCCAAATTATCCATTTGTTTTGTGAGTTCGTTTGTTTCTTTAAATAAATGTCTTTGATCGTTTTTTAATAGGGATATATTTGTATCGTATTTTACTTTTATTTCAAGATACTCATCAATCCTTTGTCTATTTGCAAAGTATTCATCGGATTGAATATCGAATTCTGTGGTGAGTGTTTTAAGTAATTTTTCTAATTTTCTTAATAAATCCTTTTTACCCAGAAAGATGCTCTCATTAGCCATTTGGCTAATGTTCTTTTCCATTAGTTCCAAGTGTTCAATTTCTTTAAGTAGATTTGTTTTACTTACCATATTTAATTTAATATTATTAAATTTTTTATATTCTACAATATTTTCATCATTTTCTTTGAATTTAGCATATAATTCATTCCAATTATCTGAAATTAGAGAATTTTTTTTTGAATTTTGTTGTGTAATCAGGAAATTCAAATTTGAAAGAAATTCAATCATTAAGTTTGAGTTACTAAAAATATCTTCTAAATAATTTCCCCATTTCACCCAAGAATATGGTAAATTCTCAATAGCATTTATATCATAATTTCCGTGGAGAAATATCAGTTTTTCATTTAAAGGAATTTCATGTGAGTTGATATTAAGTGTAATCATTTTCGATTCCTTCGAGTTTTTTTAGTATATTTCTTTCTCATCTTTCCGTTTCTTTTAGCGCGTTGCAATTCCCGCTCGTCCATGTTAAAATAGGCATCATAATTATCAAATAATTTTCCCTGATCTTCCTTTTTTTTATCTAATTTTTTCTTCTCTATTGCATCCACAAATTCTTTTCTCAATTTCTCTGATGTATTAAAGGAATCTGTTTGATCTGAAGGAAAATGTCTTTCTCTTTGTTTTTTCTGTTCGATATTTAGATAATCACTAAAAGATAAAGGATTATGATAATATGCTTTTTTATAGTCCTCTCTTACACTTGGATCAATTTCTATTGGGAGCTCATTAAGTTCTTCGTTAATTTTCTCATTTATAGTCTCATAATGAAATTTATTTAGTTTTTCCATCACAGAATTAAATTTAGTTGATTTAATCACTCTAAGCATCAGTGCATCCCAATATTTTTTTTGCAATGCAAATACAATGCTTTCACTTTCTATGGGTTTTTCTAAGATTTTATTTTTAAGAAGCCCAATACCTATTTCTTTTACAATTGAGTGATTTGAAAGATTTTGGATCTTTAAAAATAATTCATTTTGATAATCTTTAGTTAACAAATTCTGAATTTTTTTAAAAATTGAAGAAATATGGTATAAATTATCTAAAATCTGTTCAGAAAGTAATCCCATATTAGGACTTGTAGGTTCGTCTAAATTACTCTGAGATTCTCTATTGAGATCGATGATTTCTGAAAAAAATTGAATAGAATCATGATTGATCAATTTATCAGCGTAATTTATCAGCGTAAAATCCCCCCTCTTTTTTTTTAAATATCTATATCAAAATCACTTGTAGCAGGTTTATTTTCATCTTTTTTTGTTGAGTTTTCTTTAGCAAGTCGCAACCCTTGTAATACATGAGCTTCTGTTCCTCCGACTAATTGTAAAGACCTCATGTAATCATCATAGAGCAACATATTCTTTTGTAAAGCCTTGAATAAGGCAACTCTCATTGCTCTCATTAAATCTGCACCAGTATATCCTAATGTATGATAAAGAATACCGTCTTTACCCTTCTTTTTCAATTCTTCAAAAATATCATAGTATTCCTCATCTGATAATTCTCTACCTAGTTTTTCTTTCAATTTTGAATATTTTTGAAATAAAAATTTGTACTCAGATTCAATTGAATCAAGTAAACGAGGATCTATTCCAATTGTCGCATTTTCAACTCGATCAATAAAAGATTTTAAGATATTTTTACGTACAATAAAATTTGGAAAATCAAATTTTAAGTGATAAGTGAATCTTCTCCAAATAGCAGAATCCAGCTGTTTCTCATGATTAGTTGCTCCAAATATTGCTAAGGGAATCGCATCATATGAGATTTTATCAATAATTTGTAAGAACGAAATTACCGCTCTTTTAATTTCCCCTACCTCGTGTGCATTTGCCCGTTCCCCTGTTATAGCATCAATTTCATCAAAGAATAGTAGAAACACACCATTTTCTTTTACAAATTCTGCTGCTAAATCGAATACTCCACGTATATTTTTAACAGTATCTCCCAATAATGGAGAAACTAACCTGTCGGCATCAACAAGCCCCATTGGAATTTCATATTTCTTTGCCATTGCTCTAGTTAAAGCAGTTTTACCAGTTCCTGGAGGTCCATAAAGTAACATTGTAAAATTTGGGGAGATTTTTGCTGCCTTTAAGTTAGCAGCTATGTCACCAAATCTCTTCAAAGAGAGAAAAAAATCTGACATCATCTCTTTCTTATCTTCCAACCCGATAATATCTTCAATATCTTCTCTAATATCCTCACCAGAATATATTGTTCCAAATTTTCTGAAACGCTGCTGCATTTCTTCAATTGTAAAAGTCATGATTGTTCACTTTTTTTTTTTTTTTCATTAATATTTCATAATTTTCTACTAGTAAATATGTTATTTGATCAATTATTTCAATTTTCGATCCTAGGAAATTAAAAAGCTCTTTTCTGTATACGGGTGAATCACGTATTTTAGTTCTATCTAATCTAAGATAATTATCAAAACATAATAATTTCATAAGATACGGAATGATTTTTTCTTCAGTTTTAAGATCCAAGAACAATTTATAAAAAATATTTTCATCGGAAAGATAAGCATGTAAAATTGTGTTATATATT
>JAUWPK010000239.1 GCA_030611625.1 Promethearchaeum sp.
TTACCCGTAGAAGATAAAACAAAGATATTAGGTGAAAAATAGTAAAAATCAATTTTAAAAAACAAATATATGGTTCAACATGAAAGGACTAAAAACATTTAAGAATAGAAAACAAAAAAAAAATTAAGTGATTTATTATGGCAAAAAAGAAAAAAAGATCCACCGCTGCTGGTCAATCATTTGACCTAAGCGGTAAATTGAGAAATATTCAAACTCTTGTTTTAACGAAAAGGCCGAAAGAAGCAATCGCCTATCAATATATGTTGTTTACTATGATATGTGCGATGAAGTATCGTGAGACTAAACATCCCTCCCAAAGTATCCGTGATTTTGCTATGACAATGGTGAGAAATCATTCGCTAAATCCTGCGAACGTTTATCCATTTGTTCAAGAAGTGGAGCATGTTATTTATGGGGGACGTCAACCAAATGAAGAGATATATCAACGGATTTTAGAACTATTTGGAAAAGTTTTTAAGGAAATTGTTGGTAAAAAATTACCAAAACTTTAAGAAAAAAAGAAAAATTTTAAAGAAGGTTTAAACAAAAATGGCGATACGCAATTATGGAATAATTTTAACACCGATAGGATTTATACTATTAATACCAGGGATTATCTTAGCCAGTTCATTTGGGGGCATTACTCAAATAGTTGGTATTATTACTGCAATCATCGGGGGGCTTTTATTTATAACAGGTATTGCTCGATTAATTCAAGGAAAAGATCGGAAAATTATGGGACAAATTATTCGTCCTAAAGCAGCAGCTCGAGGATCAGCAATATGGGCCGCAGTATTTTTCAATATTACTCCTTTACTTATGAAAAACCCCGATATAATGGCACATGGTCCACCTTTCCCTCTTGCAATATTAGGTATGGGTGAAAGTATTGTTCGCTTGTATAAATATGAATGGTTACCCTTAGTAATAATTTTGTTTACGCTATTATGGATTACAGGATTTCTACTTTCGGGAAAATTTCCAAAAACAGTTAATATCTTCTTTAATTGGATTATAACTATTAGTTTAACATTCTTTGTAAATTTTGGGATATATTTCTTTTTAGCCACATTTTATGCTGATAAAACTGGTATTTTTATGCTTGAACCCTGGATAGGTAGAACTACTGTAGGAGGATTAATTGTTCCTATTATACTTTCACTTTTAATATTATCCATTTCGATTTATTTTCTGCTGAAAATGATAAAAAATCTAAATATTTCTTTTTCAAATTTAGCCGTGAAGAAGAAAAACTTAGTAACTGTGAATATTATACTAGTAATTGCTTATATCACTGCAATAAGCCCGATTTATTTTGGAATTGTGCTTAGTTTCTTACCTAAAATATATATGGTTAGCTCATATATTGCTTATTTTGGTTTTATATTCGTAGCTATTGTTATATATAATGCTATATCGACCTTAATTTCAACATTTAAAGATATAGCCAAATCACAGGCTGGAACAGGAAAAACTGTACAAACTGGATTTAGCTTAAGTGGCGCAATTTTTATAGCTTTGCTATTTCTCACTTGGTCTCCCATATTCCTACCAATAGTAGATCGAGGTCTAAATAATAAAAATAATTCAATCTATAATACAGATTGGAATGGTTGGTCAAATTTTGCTCTTGCTTTGGATGATGAAGGTTATGAAGTTATGAGCATTCAATCTTCAATCAGTACAATCGATCAACTTGATCCTACAAAGCAAATTATTCTGGTCATAGGTGGACCGAATGTCTACTTTAATCCCACTTCTGAAATTCCCTATTTCCTAACGGCATTTCGGAAAAATTTCTCCATGTTTGTTTGTGAAGATCATGGAACCGCGGGCAGTCTTTTATTTGAAACTTATATCGCTTCAACAGTTACCAGTCCAACACCTTTTACACTGTTTGGTCAAGGGGTTCTAAACGATAATGCTTCATATTGGAAAGATCCGATATTTCCTGTAATAAAAAATTTTCCAGATGCAGGAATACTAACACAAAACGGTGTTCAAGAAGTATGTTTATCTTCATCAGGAGGATTCCTGGGTGGAACTCTTTTTGGACAATTAGGTTGGAATTTCTTAGGTAGTACATCATCTACATACAGCTGGTTAGATAAAGACAATAATGGAATTTATAATGCAGACAATGATACATACAACATGCCTGATACAATGACAAGTGTCCTTAAAAATCAAGATTCAATGGTAAGTGTTTTGGGAGATATCCTTGAAGTCGGTTTACAACTCGGAGGCTACCCGCAAACTGTTTTTGGGATGAAAGATTTACATCTCAATACACAAATAACTATAAATAATAAAACTGCTGTACATTCTGGTAGAATGTTCGTTGCAGCAGATGCATCATGGTTAGATAATGAACTTACTTCTATAGGTTCTCGAATAATTACAGTTGATGGGGTTCAACAAACAATTAGTGGTTTCGATAATTTACAATTCGGATTAAATATTATTGAATATTTAGCATGTGGGCGTAGTGTTGATGATTGTATCGTTGTATTTGATGAAGCACACATCAGACCCGATATAGGTTATACAGAAATCTCTTCAGCAGCGTCATTTGGCGCAACTCAAGGATATGTTAACTGGCTCTCAACTAATCCTATTTTGGGTCTTGTATACCCATTATTTGCGCTTCAAACCCTTCGTAGATGGATTCCAAAAGAAGGTAATAAGAAAAAGGTCCAACTTCGCGACCTTGAAGAAGAAGAAAGAAGATTATCCAAATTACAATTCAGGAGCTCTTCGTTCTTCGCACAAAAAATTAATTGGTACCGCCAGCACAAGAATTTCAAACTAGCTTTAATCCAATTATATAGACGGTTGGAACGTAAGGTTAACAGGTTGCTCGGCGATGCACCAGACCGCTCTGTCCATGCAATTATGAATGCTATGGAACGGGAACGAGGACGTTATCTCTCTAAAGATAATTACAGAAGAATCCGGAGATTCTTTGAAAAAATGGATAGTCTGAAAAAAAATAAATCAGATATTAGAAATGAACTTGAATTTGAAGATCTCTTCATGGAAATGAGCTGGGTTTCTGATCACGTTTGAAATCAGAAATGAAACTAATATTTATGAATATTACAACAATTTTTTTTTTTTGAAGAAATTTAGAAATGGAATACAATTAGAAATAAAAAAATAGGAAAAAAGTTAAAAAAAAGGTTATTAAAATGGCAGAAGTTGAAGAATTGGACATCAGTGTTGTTAGAGAAATAACACAAGACGTACTTGCGGAAGTGAGTCGTGTAATCGTTGGAATGGGCAATGAACTCCAAATGTTGTTCATCGGTTTGTTAACAAATGGTCATATTTTATTGGAAGGCGTGCCAGGGCTTGCTAAAACTGTTATGGCTAAAAGTTTCGCACAAGCTTTAGGAATCTCTTTCAATCGAATACAATTTACGCCCGATCTATTACCATCAGATTGCACCGGTTCGATGGTCTTCGATCAATCTAAAGGCGACTTTGTAATCAGAAAAGGACCGATCTTTACGAATATCGTATTGGCTGATGAAATTAATCGAACAGCCCCAAAAACTCAAGCAGCACTTCTTGAAGCTATGGGTGAAAAACAAGTTACCATTGAAGGACAAACTTATGTACTGGATAAACCATTCCAGGTAGTAGCAACACAAAATCCGATTGAGCAAGAGGGAACATACCCGCTACCTGAGGCGCAACTTGATCGATTCATTTTCAAATTGTGGTTAAATTATCCGCCAGAAGACGATGAAATTGAGATCATGGCAAGGCAACTCAGTGGAATTGATGTTGTTATAGAACCGATTACTAACGGGGAGGAAATTGTTGAATTGCAACATTTGGTAGATAAGGTTTATGTAGATCGTATTATCTTGGAATATATCAAGAATATCGTGTTTAAGACGCGAAATGATCCGCAAATAGGGATTGGAGCAGGACCAAGGGCGAGTTTAAATCTTATGAAGACTGCAAAAGCCCGTGCCGCGATATTGGGGAGGGACTATGTAACTCCTGATGATGTAAAAGAGCTATGTGTTCCTATATTGAATCATAGGCTAGCTCTTAAACCAGAAGCAGAACTCGAAGGCCTAACCACTACTGCGGTTATAAATCGGATACTTTCCGATGTAGAGGTTCCAATGTAGGTTATAATTCCTATTTTTTTATTTCTTCTATTTCTATCTTTCTATCTTAGGAATTATATTTATTTATGAATGAATTTCTATTTAATTTAGATTTTCAATTTCGGTATATAATAATGAATAGTTGATTAAGTTCCTATAAATTTTAAGAAATTTGACATGTTTAACGCAATAAATTTTAAAAGGTTAAAAAAAAATTGAAAAAACCATATTTCAAACTCATAAATTATTTCTTCTTCAAAAGTTCAATAAGCACTTTATTTTGTTCCACAATTGCATAATTGAACCAGTATATGCCTGCTGTGAAAAATGGCTGGGAAAGTCTTTTCCCTTTGGCTAAATTATACAATCGTTCACCTACACCTATATATTATTCCGCTTTATTCTCGTGTATTTCAATATTAGACATAATATATCAATATGAGCATTATTTATACGCGTTATGAATTCATTGTGTAATATTTAATCGATTTATACTATGATTTGAAGTATTTTATAAACCAGTAAAGGAAATGTTGTTAAGTTGAAAAGATCATATTTTCTTCAAACAAAAAATGGATCATCTTCAAAAAAAATTATCGCGATTGTATATATGTCCTACAAAGGATTATCACCAAATTGCGAAAAATATTCTAACCAATCTACGTCAAGATGAGGAATTTCTATTGATTTTAATCACAAAATTCTTTTCATCACCGTTATCCATGAATTCTCAGCGTTTTTTGGAGATTGCTAACCATATCCCTCTACAAGTATATAAAAAATTATTGAATAAATCTGGAGATAAACCTAAATCTAAATCTCAATCTAAACCTAAATCTAAATCTAAACCTAAACCTGAAAACGATGATAATCCATTAATCAATTGTCAAATATCAGGTTTCATTCAATTAATGTTAAGAAATTACTCGCAAGCTGATTTAAAATTCCAAAAATCCCTGGAAATTTCAAAAAATAACATTCATACCCGATTTCTACAATCAAATTCAGCGCGTTTGAATTTTGATTTCAACAAAGCTGAAAAGATATTAAAAAAAATGTTAGAAATTGAACAAGAAAATGCAATTTTATGGGATCGTTTAGGACTTATAGCCCTCGACCGCCATCATTATAGTAGAGCTGAAAAATATTTTACAAAATCATGGGAGAAAAATCGTCATACTCCACATAATCATTCATTAATGCAACTTGTTTGGATCAAAATCGAATTTCATCAATTTGAAAAGGCACAAGAACTCATCGAAACTGCAAAAAAGAATGATCTTAACGACCCTTATATATACAATTCTTTGGGAGATCTAAAACGCTATCAGCAAGACTCTCTTGGTAGCATTAATGCCTACACAAATTCCATTGAAATGAATCCTTTTGAACCGATTTTCTGGAAAAATCTTGCTTTAATTTACATGCAAATTGGAGAATTTGAACAGGCCCAAGTTGCAATAGATGAACTCATGACTTTAGATCCTGATAAAATCGACCCCTGGATAACATATGCATGGTTTTATGAAGAGAAAAATGAGTTTGAAAACGCTATATTAAAAATTAATGAAGGAATTGAAAAAATTCCGAACTGTGCTGAACTCTACATTGAACTTGCTCGATGTTATGATGAATTAGGTGACGGATTAGGGGAATTTAAATATTTACAAAAAGCAAGGGAGGTTTCACCAAAAAATGTCAACGTGCTCAATGGTCTTGCTTATTATTTTCTCCATAATGATGATTACGAAGCATCCGAAGAAATTTTTTTACAAATACTCAAAATTGATCCCGCAAATATCACCGCTTTGAATGGATTGGCCACTCTTAAATATGAAGAATATCATGACCCCAATTCGGCAGAAAAATATTTAAAACAATCGATAG
>JAUWPK010000113.1 GCA_030611625.1 Promethearchaeum sp.
TTGCCCTCAAATGTTTAAAAATTAGGCTTAAAAAAGTTTACGCTTAATTATAATGAACATGGAATTGTGCCGAAACTCTCTGGTAAAGATGTTAATTTATTCCCCCACAAATGGAGTTTTCGAACATTTACAAGATTTCCGAAACTTTCCGGTAAAGAAATTAAATTATTCCAACCTAAATCGAGTTCTTGAAGATTTACCAGATTCCCGATACTTTCTGGTAAAGATATTAAATTATTCCAACCTGTAATTCTCAGTTTAGTAATATGACCATTTTTAACTAAATATCTTGGTTGTGTTGATAAATTTACCCACTCTATTATTTCCCAATATCTTTTCTTTTGTATTTTTAATTCCGGATATTTTTTTTTGAAATCATCTAATACTGCTTTTTCTGAGTTTGGAATCATTTAAACTTCACAATTATATTATTAATTTGTTGTCTTATTCCATTCTTTTTCCAATATTTTAGGGGATAATTTTTGTTATATAAAATTCCATGGGAGATGGCCAAATGAATTTGCTTTCATATCTTGAAAGAACTTAATAATATATTCTTCCTTTCCAAGGTGCTTCTTTCGGGTCATCCGATACCATTTTTTAATTTCATGACCTGTTTGGTAATATTTTAAAATTAAAGCACTCATTTCTTTCCCCCCCAGAGCTAATAATGTTTGAATATAAGCTTCCTCAACAGACAAGGTTTCAAATTTTATTTGTTTATCTCCTTTTAATGGAGTATATATTCTTTTGATTTTTTCTTTTAAAATAATTAAGTTGGGATCTGCAAAATTATCAATATATGATTCAAATGGTGTGTGTGCCTTAGGAATAAACGGATTTATACTTAATCGAACACCTTGTTTTCCAAAACCAAGCGCTGCAATCTGTTTTACTAATTTTGGTATTGCATCAATATCTTCTTCTGTTTCAAAAGGCAAACCGTATAGTATATAGAGTTTGACGTTAGGGATTCCCGCTTCTAGTAACAATTTAGCACCATTTAGAATTTTTTCATTGCTGATTTTCTTATTAATCTTTAAACGGAGACGATCTGTTCCTGTTTCAGGGGCAAAAGCAACAGTTCTTATCCCACCCTTGGCTAATAATGAAGCTAATTCTTCAGTTAAAGTCTCGATTCGGATAGAAGGGATTGAGAATTCAACTTTCAGATCAACTAAAAATTTAATCAATTCCCTAAATTTTGGATGATCCGTTACCGATGAACCAATTAAGACTACCTTGTTTACACCTGAATTTTTTATACCAGAAATAATAATTTCCTTCAATCTCTCAAGACTACGATTTCTAAAGGGTTTTAATTGACTCCCAGTCATACAAAATCGACAAAAATGGGGGCATCCGCGATTTATTTCAACATAGAAAGCTTCTCCAAAGGGTAATGGATATTTTTCTGGGGGTTCAATTTTTGGGATTATTTGCTTAATTGGATGTGGAAAATCATCTAAATTTTTTACATAAACTCGCTCAATCACTTTATTTAATTTTGGATTATATAATGCAGGAACCCAAAATCCAGAAATGTTATTAAGAGATTGTAAAAAATGGGTTTGAAGATCTAAATACGTTAAAGTTGATTCCAAACCTCGGGATTTAAACCATGATTCTATCATCAAATCATTAACTGGTTCAATTTCTCCTATAAATGCAACATCTAAAAATGGCTCCAAAGGCAAAGGATTTGAACGAATTACTGGTCCTCCGGCGATTATTAATGGAAAATTTCTATCTTCCTGTATTTCTTCATCATTCCTTTCTTTCATTCTATCATTTCTATAAATAGGGATATGACTATTGTCTAACATCCATAAAACATTCGGAAAATCAAGTTCATAACTAATTGAAAATGCAATAATATCAAATTTTAATAATGGCATTTGATTCTCAATACTTCTCAGAGCGGGATGAAATCTTGCGGAACCAGTAGTGGTATCATAATTTGGAGTTAAATTCTGAGATTTAAATGCTTTAATTTCTTTTTTCGATGGCATGAAGAAGCGTTCGCAAATTACATTGGGATATTTATTCCATATGCTGTAAAGAGTTTGAATTGTTAAACCAGCCATTGCGGAATATATATTTGGATATACCAGCGCAATCCTAAGGCAATCTTCACGCCATGGTTTTTTTATTACATTCAATTCATGCATTACAATTTATCAAGATGAATTATCTTCTAAATTTTTTTAATCACAAATGAAGATTATATTAACATAAATGTAGTATTGGGAAGATTTCAATAAATGAAATTTTATCTGGAAGTTTTTTCATTTTTTTTTGAATAAAGTATAATTATTTCCAGCCTAAAATGTGGTCAAGTTTTGTTGGAATTTTTCCATTCAACAACAATAAATACCGATGTGGTTTTTATCTCATTAGTTGTAGAAGCTGATCCTTATGATCCAAACATACAAGAATTTAACTGAAGCTAGAGAGATTTATTGGATGATCAAGAATAATTGCATTGATGATTTTGAATATTATTGCGGAATAATCGAAAAATATGAGAACTCACGTAAGACCATGGAGGATTTTTGTATTTCTACTTTTGTATCAAAAGAAATAATTGAAATTATGAATAAATATAAAACTGTTATCAATTCTCAACCAATATACGCAGAATTTATGGACACTATAGTAAAAAATACAATAATACTATTGCAATCATTCTTTATTGATGATAATCACAGCAAATTTAAATCCTACTCAAAAATGGATGTTCATGAACGAAATATAATAAGAACACAATTAATTCCTTTATTTCAAAATTAATTATTATCTAATAAACGCAATTGATTATATTTTTGCCTTATTTTCTTTTTCAGCAATTTTCCTAATAAGCAAGTATAATTCTTAATAAATTTTAAAATACATCAAATCTGTTGTTAAGAAATTTAATATAATAAGTATTATTTATTTCTAAATGAGTATTATTATTTTTTAGATAGAAAAATTGGTGTTTTTTTATGCATATCGGAGAAGGTTTACTAGATTTATCAATTTTGATCCCATTATGGATTATAGTATTGGGATATGGTGCAATTTCTTTATTCAAAATTAGAAAATCTGTGAAAACAGATCAAGTAGCGATTATTAGTGTAATTACTGCGATGGTTTTTGCATTTCAAATGTTAAATTTTCCAATTTTGACAGGAACCAGCGGTCATTTAATTGGATTTGTATTGATGGCAATATTTTTCTCACCAACTACAGCTTTTATTATGATATCAGTTATTTTAGTAATTCAAGCATTTGTATTCGCCGATGGGGGAATTATTGCATTAGGAGCAAACATGTTTAATATGGGAATTGCTACTTTGCTGGGATATTTCATATATTGGATAATCAGAAAGAAATTTTCTACAAATGAAGCTGAAGGAAGTAATACTAAGCCTCTTTTAATAGCTACATTTTTTGGAGGTTATTTCTCTGTTATTTTTGCATCTATAATATGTGGAATAGAAATTGGTATTTCGGATAATTTCCCATTCGGGATTGGAGTAACAATACCAACAATGTTAATATATCATTCATTAATTGGAATAGGAGAAGGATTAATTACTATGATGGTTGTTAGTTTCTTCCAAAAATATGCCCCTGAATACATTCCAACGATTGAAAATTTACCAATTTGGAGTTGAAGATTATTAATCGAACCAATAAAATTGCAATCTACACTTTTCTGATTAGTTTAGGTGCTTTAGCGGCTTTACTTTGGATACCAATATATTTAGCAGGACCAGATGGATTAGAACAGGTTCAATATGATTTGACAGGAAATGGTGAATATGAACCTGAATCAAATTTTTCTTTCGATTGGTCGCCTTTTCCAGATTATGAATTTATAAATACTGATAATAATTATGGCCATACTTGGTTAATCGGATTAATTGGTTCCATAATTACATGTTTTATAATTTTTGGTGGTTTCAAATTGTTGCTGGTAAAAAGACAATCTGAAAAAAAAAATGCAGAAATTATTAAAAATGTGTAATTAAATGAGTTTTCTAACGCGTGTAAATAACAATTTCCAAGATTATCTTTTAACTGAATATGAATCAACTCAAAAAACCCATCTTTTTTATGTTTTTCCGATTATAAAATTACTTTTAACCATTTGGATGATAATTGTAATTAATTATTTTGTTCAATCGTTCATCGGATACATAATTATTGCCATAACTTTTATTATTTCATCATTTCTATTGAAAATAAATAAAAAACGATATATTAAACTTGTATTTTCAATGGGTATTCTTCTTCCTTTATTTATTTCTATTCCGGTGTTATTCTCAAATGAGGGATTAGTTGTATGGTCTTTTAATATATTTTCAATGGAATTTTCAATTACGTCTATTGGAATTGAATTATCAGTAAATTACTTACTTCGAATATTTACTAACATGACAGTTCTTGCTCTTTTCATTCTTTCAACCCCATTTAACCATATTATCCATATATTACATCAATTCCATTTCCCTTCGATTCTCATTTCGATTATTACACTTACATACCGTTATTTTTTCCTGTTCTTCGAAAATCTAATCAAAATTTTACGTGCTGATGATTGCCGTCGTTTTGAAAAATATCCTTTCAAAAGAAGATTCTCTCATCTTAGCACAATGTTTTCAATGTTGCTCCTCCGATCGTTTGATCATGGTAGCAAAATTCATTATGCAATGATTGCTCGAGGTTATACTGGAGATCTTCCGGATATTAATTATAATCCGAAAGTTATACATACTTTTCTTTACTCTTTAGGAATAGCACTATTGAATGTTGTGATCTGGATTAAATTTATTTGAAATTTAGAATGTGATAATTAATTGACTGAAAATGAAACCCCTCCTCTAATAATTGTTGAAGATTTACATTTTTCTTTTCTTCCTAAACAAGAAGTTATCAAAGGGATAAACTTTAGTCTAAATTGCGGAGAATCATTCGTTATATTGGGTGAAAATGGTTCAGGAAAGTCAACTCTCTTTTTATGCATGTTAAATTTATTATCAAATTTTACAGGAACAATACGTATATCAAATATGGAAGTATCCGAGAAATATCAACATGAAATTCGAAAAAAAGTTGGAATTATGTTTCAGGATCCAAATGATCAACTTTTTCTCCCAACTGTTCAACAAGAACTTGAATTTGGCCCCTTCAATTTAGGAATTAATGGCCCTGATTTGAAATCAAGAATTGCAAGTGTTATAGACACATTAAAATTACAAAATCTAATTGATAAAAAAACATTCCATTTATCCTATGGGGAGAAGAAAAAAATAGCATTTGCTTCAATATTTTCCATGGATCCAGAGATTTATTTACTGGATGAGCCTTTTGCAAATCTAGATCCTCAAACAAAAAAAGAATTTTCAGAAATATTAAAGAGTTTACATAAAAAGAAAAAAAACCTGCTTATAATAAGCCATAATCTTGATAAAATACCTAAATTTATTAAAAGAGCAGTTGTAATTCATCAAGGGGAGATTTTATTTGATGGGTTAATTAATGATTTATTTAAGAAAACAGAAATTCTACAAAGAGCAAATTTAGAACTGCCGATGCTATCGAAAATATATTTAAAATTAGTTAATGATTACAAGCTAAATGTTGATATTAATTTTCCAAGAGAGGAATCTGATTTGATTGAATTTTTAAAGCACAATTTCTATAAGAAAAATTAATATTATGAAAACGACATTTTTATGCTATGGTAGAAACACAAAATAGTAATTACAATATAGAAAAAACACTAACAGTATATTTTATTTCAGGTATTATATTGGGGCTAATTTTGATAATTTCATTGAAATTGTGGACATTTCTACTATTCTTACTAACCATGATTGGTGCAATACAAGGATCACTTATTAGTTGGATATTTTTTTATATTCTTGTAATTATACCAAATAGAAATGATGATAAAATTCCATATGTTGGTCTTATTCTTATTATGACTTCTTCTGTAGTTTTAATCCCTACAATAATCATTTCTTATGGAATAGTCAACCTAGGATGGTTTGATAAGCTAAATTCTATGATTTTATTCCGTCCGCCAATAGAAACACCAAATAATAAAAATAATAACGAAATAATGGATAAAATAATACAAAAAAAAAGACTTCAATATATCCCCTCAACATCGAATCCAGAATTGGACGAATATTTTTGGTCATTATATATAGAAAATTTGGAAAAATCAAAAATTATAAGAATGTTAACATCTTGGATATCGAATAAAGCAGTTGAACTTGGAGAAAATAAATCATATTTTGATTCTACAAATGAAGCACGGGAATATTATAAGAAGATTGAAAAAATTGAAAAGGAATTAAATGAACAGAAACAACAATAAACTCAAATTCCTTCATTTTCTCCTTCTTTTTTATTTGTTTTTTCTGAAGATGCGAGTGATTTAGTATATTTCTCCATTAAATGATCATAAGCATCTTGCAATTCGTTAATGTGGTCAATCAAGAAACCGACTAATTTCTGAGTATCGTATTCCGAAATAATATTAGCGCTTGAGTCTTCCCAAGCAACGTCCACATCTCGAATTGCTAAATTTTTGTCAATATATAATGTGGCAATTATATCTTTTTCTTTTTTATCTAAATATTCATCCGAATCACCCGTATATTTGTGAATTGCGAAAAAAACAAAAGGATATCGTTTCTGACTTTCAGCGAAATCACGAGGGATTTTTATTGGGTGGCTTTTGTTGCATATGCGGCAAAAATATAATTTCCTAACATACTTACTCATGTTTATAATATCACTATTTTTTTCATTCTTAAATTATTTTTACAATACCATATCACAAATTCTTACATTATATTAGCTAAACCTAAATAAAAATTATAAATGTCAATAAAAAGCCTTTAATCTTTTTTTTTGCTCACTAAATTATGACCAATAAGAAAATTACGTTTAAAATTCTAGCTGGGTTTTTTGCATTAACGAGCATTATCCTAATGAGTTTTTTTGGTTATCAAATGATATTACAAGCTCAAACAGAATTTGCTACGGTTGATGAAAATGGAAGTACGACATTAAATATTCTAGAGCTTGAGGATTATATTGAATCTCTACCTGCTCAAGCCTTAACCCCTAGTGAAATTGATGGTATAGTCTATATGGCAGAGGAAGAAAAGTTAGCAAGGGATGTCTATCTCTATCTTTATAATTTGTGGGGGGCAAATTTATTTAATAATATCAAAAATAGTGAAGAAACTCACATGTATGCAGTTGATCTCCTTATCGATAAATATAATATAACCTTTAATATTACCGAAGTTGGCGTTTTTAACAATCAAACTTTACAAGATCTATATGATGGGTTAATTACTAAAGGTCAAATTTCACTTTTAGATGCTTTGGAAGTTGGTGCTGCTATCGAAGAAATAGATATTATCGATTTGGTAGAATATATGAATAATACAGTTAAAGAAGATCTTCTCTTTGTGTATGAAATATTACTTTTGGGTTCAAGAAATCATTTAAGAGCCTTTGTTAAAAATATTTCAAATAATGGGGTTTCATACGTTCCACAATTTCTTGAAGAAGCAGATTATGAAGAGATAATATCAGGAGATATTGAAAATGCAAATAGTGATCAATTTACACCATATCTTTTTCTCTTAGGAAGCATAATTGGTTTATTAATTGGAATAATTTTCTTTATGCAAAGTAAAAATGAACCAAATTCCATATCGGAACAATAATTCTCACAATAATTATTTCATTTTAGTCATTTTTTTTTTTTTGTTATTTTCTTTGAACATTAAAAAATCTATTTAGAATGCAAAAGGCTAATTAATTTATAATGCTTGGAAAATTTTTACGAAAGATAGTATCTGAAATTATAATTAAAAGAGATAAAATATTTGCTGAGAAAAGTCTACCTCAAAATGAAAAGGTCTTAATCCCAAAAGTGAGCCAAAATATAGACATTAATGGTACGATCTCCCATATTTTTGGAGAGATGACTTTGAATGAAAAAATAGATTTAATTTCAGGAGAAAATGAATTTAGAATTTCAGCAATCCCACGATTAGGATTACAAGGATTATGGTCTTCAGATGCAACAGCAGGAGTTCATAATCATGGTCGTTGTACCGCATTTTCATCACCAATTGCTATGGCCGCTAGTTGGAATCGTGAAGTAATACAAAAAGTTGGAGAAACTATAGGTAAAGAGTGTCGTGCAAAAGGAGTTTCTATTCTTTTAGCCCCAGGCATTAATATTTATAGAGTTCCTACAAATGGGAGAAATTTCGAGTATTTAGGAGAAGACCCGTTTTTAGCGAGTGAAATTGTTGTTCCATATATTCAAGGTGTTCAAAACCAAGGAGTTATAGCAACCGTAAAACATTTCGTTTGCAATAATTCTGACTATAATCGACATCGCAGTAATTCGATTGTAGATGAAAGAACATTACATGAAATATATTTTCCCGCATTCAAAGCAGCAATTCAACGAGGGGGTTCAAACGGGATTATGTGCGCATACAACCTTTTGAACGGAGTCCATTGTAGTGAAAGTAAATATCTTTTAACAGAGGTATTACGAAAAAAATGGGGATTTACTGGTTTTGTAATATCTGATTGGAATTCATTATATAGCACCGAAGGTCCTTTGATGGCTGGATTGGATTTAGAAATGCCTAAAACAAAATACTACTCACATAAAAAAATAGAAGATTTACTTGAAAAGGGAAAAATTACACTAGGAATGATTAATGATCGTGTAGTTAACTTATTGAGAGCATTTTTCAAAGCAGGAATATATGGCAAACCTGTTAGTGGTAAATTTTTAGAATATGGAAGAAAACATGATGTAATCGCCAAAGAAGTAGCACAAGAATGCCCTGTATTGCTTAAAAACGATAATGCCATTTTACCCCTTGATTTAAATAAAAAACAAAAAATTGTTCTTCTCGGAAAAAATTCAAATCCAACACCCACCGGTGGAGGAGGTTCAAGCTCTGTTATTACTTATGGAACTCATAGTATATTGGAATCGATAAAAGCAACAATTGGCAATATGACTGAGTTAATTCACCTCCCAATCAGAAAGAATAGAATAAATCGATCAGATGCTGAAGTAATAAAATCTGCAGATTATGTTGTTTTAGCGGTAGGATTATCAAAATTGCATGATGGCGAATTCTGGGATAGAGATTGGGAAATGCCATACAAACAAAACAATTTAATTGAAAAAATTGCAAATTTAAACCCATCTACTATAGTTGTGTTTAATGCTGGAGGGGGAATTGAAACAAAATCATGGATTCATAAAGTTCCCGCTGTTTTACATAGTTTTTATTTAGGTCAAAATGCAGGGGATGTTATTGCGGAAATTCTATTTGGTAAAATTAATCCTTCTGGAAAATTACCCTTTACAATGGCTAAAAATTGGAATG
>JAUWPK010000056.1 GCA_030611625.1 Promethearchaeum sp.
TGGCCAATTATTACCTCCAAATCGTTTAGAAAATACTATTTCTAGCACTAATAATAATCAAGAATTTGATTCAGAATTAAAAATTAGATTGAAGCAATTTGAACTCTTATATAATCAAAATGTCATAGTTAATCCTTTTGAAGATATTAATAATCTAAAGTTAAATTTAGTTAAAGAAAACTATCAGTATGCATTTCTACCTAATGTTCAAAATAAAATTCGTCGTTTATGTAAATCTATAGGTTTAACATGTAAAGCAAATCCGACCTATTTTAATATTGCTAAAGGCGAAAGCCACATTCATATTCATAAAAACAATTACAACGAATTTGATCTTCATCTTATTTTTCACTCTAGAACAAAAAACGTTGGTTGTGTACGTAAGTATGATACAAAAAGAAAAAAATATTTTGATCATAATGCCCACTCTGCACCCTATGATGAAATTATTATAGATGTTTGTGATTTTATCATTGAAATAATTAATTTGCACTTCTCTATTTGAATGATGTTACGATAGCAACTGTACCCTTTATACAAACCTTTTTATAGAAAAAATGTAGAACTAATATTAATCGAATGACAATTTTATCTCAAATTATTAGATATTTTACTAATCTAGCGCATTTTACAATGGGAAATTATACTCCATCGTTTACACCATTAGAAACTAGCCTTACAGATATTTTCGCGGCGTATCATGATAGAACTGCTTTTCTAGGAAATAAAGCCTATGTTGGATTAAAAAGATACCGAATTCCCCCGTTTCTGTCTATTTCTATAAAAACTCACTCACAGCATTATGAACATACAGTTTCTCAATCTGATATTGGATTGATATTTAAAATAGGAGGAAAAATAGTTAATTGCAATCTTATCCAATTCAAAAAGCTACATATGGATAAAGTAACTCATAATAATTTTCGAGGAAGTTATTGGATGTTGAATTTAGTCCAATTTTTTAAATTATTGGGTTTTGCTAAGCACTTTCGAGATGATATTTTCTATGGTTTTTACAACCCTGAGCAAGAACGCTTTCCAGATTTAAAATATGATTTTCAACCGCATGATATCCAATATTTTACAAATTTTGTACAGAAGTGCTCAATGAATCCTAAATTTGTTAAGAAATGGTATCCCAGCCTACGTTTTGTTAATATTAATTATATTTGGGAATATCTACTAAAAGAAAAATTTAATAAAAAAGTAGATATGTATAATTTTCTTGATTATATCTATGACTATTCACGCCAAATTCCAAATAATGAGATCAAATTTGACCTTTATGGACCCTTTTTGATAAAATCTCTATTGAAAAAATCTTCTACAATCGATCCTGAATTTATAAAAATATGTGAAGGGGTAAAAAGCAAATTAAATCCAATTTCACTGAAAGAAACATTTAAAGAATATTTTCCTCATGGATATGAAAGATTTATTAATTATTTTGATAAAGAGATGAATTCTCTAGAAGAGCAAAAATTGGTGCATCAAGTTTGTCAATCTATTTATTTTGAGATCGACAGAAAAAATTATCTTGAATTGCAGAAATGGACAGAAACGATATTATAAAAATTATTCTTATTATTCTATTATTCACCATTTATAATACCGTAACCTAATAATTTAGCTTTAAAATGTTCAATAAATCCACTTTTATCTTCTTGATTTTGAGAATTGGAAATATTTAGCCATTCCTCTTCTCCACCAAGATGCGAATAGCTCCAAAATTCTAATGTATATTTTTCATCTTTTAATTGGAACTTCATATCTTTTCCATAAATTTTTCTAACTCGAAAATCTATTTTTGAAAAAATTTGAGAGTTATTTTCAAGAATAAGGGCAATTTTATGAATATTCTCATTCTTTATTGCTTCAAAAAATTTTTTTAATAATATATTTTCTTCATTTTCATGTTGTAATTCAATTTTTGCTTTTTTTGGGTGGTGAACTTCATCACTTTTTGCATACATTCCATCTAAAAACCAAGAAAGAAATTGAAAAGTGAAATCTCCGACCAATCGCGATGCAGAAATTTTATTTTTTGTTTTAATATCTTCTGACCTTGATTCTTCGCTTGCATCGTCCATAACACATCTAATATCCACCCATTCTATTGATATATTTGAGGATTTTCTTAATTCTATTCCCACCCCTCCCGCTTCCATTTCAACACCATATAACTTTCGATTTGCCATAAATACTTTTTGAAAAGTTGAATAATCTGAATCTAAAGATAAAATAAGGCTATTACTTGAGAAAATCATTCCTTCTGAATACATTTTATAATACCTTGATTTTTTTTTATCCTTCAACTGAGGAAAATATAATGCTATTTCTTTTTTTGACCATTTTTTTTGAAAGAAAAACGCTTCCACATTATTTATAAGCTCTGTTGAGGGATTGTAATACTCAGGATCTGGTATTATACCATTTTCAGAGATCTTTTGTTTTTCATCTGAAATAATTTTTCTTGGAATTAATAAATCCCCAATTTTTATATTTTTTTTGGGATTTCCCCCACAAACACCAATTAAAATGACTAAAAAAGGTTTCCATTCAGAAATTGCTTCTGAAAGTATTGCTTGAGTAGCAGAATGTCCACCTTGATGAGGTGATATTAAGATAATTTCAATAAATTTTTCATTAATTTCTATTTTTCCTTTATGATATGAATGATCGAAATTGGTTGATGGTGGTTTAATAATATATTGACGGTCTGGTAAAAATTCAGCAATTTCATTTAATTCTTCAGAAGTTGGAGCAATCATTACGATTGTTTCTTTTTTTTGGTTTGTCATTTACATATACACTTAAAAATTTGGGATATAATGATTATTAATAAAATATTAGGAAATTTAAATTTAAATTCTATTAATCTTGTTTTTCTTTTCTTATTTGAAAAATTTTCCAAATATAAATTGGAACCATTGATGAATTGCCCGAAGAACTCCCAAAGCTTCATGAATTTGAACTACGAAAAAAAAAAAGACAGCAAAAAAGGTTTTAATATTTTTTATTAGAGACATAACACATTATTTTTGACAAAAATGTGGACCCAGAGGGAATTGAACCCTCGACATCCTGCATGCCAAGCAGGCAATCTACCGCTAATCCATGGGCCCTTTTATCATTTCCGTTAATATCCCTGCTTCTTTTCACATTCGAGTAAAAAATTACAGTTATAATGTGCTAAACTGCAGAGATTATTTTTCTATTTTTTCTATTTTTTTTTATGTATTAGAAAATTCCAGTAATGAAACACACATAAAATCACCAAACGCTTGATTGTGTGCTAAATTGCAGAGAATCCAAGTACTTCTATCCGAATAAAAGGTGCAAATGTTAAAAATTTTTTCATTATTCATGAGTTCTAAATATTTATGCGATTTTTTATTAGGATTTTATAGTAAAAAAATTTAAAGAAATAGAAAAAAAGAGATTTTAGATTATTTACGATGAATATAATAATAGATAACACTATTTCGGCAGTTGTTCTGCAGATATTTTAACTGGTTCATGTATTAGTTGGGCATCAGGGGATATTTCAATCTCATCAACATAGAAAACATTCCCTTGAATTTCAGAATTTTCACCAATATGAACATTTCTGCCTTGTATTTCACCTAGAACTTTAATATGATTTACAGAAACTTTCTCTTTTACAGCAATATCCCCCGCAATTATGGATCTCTTTGAAAATGGAAGCTTTACATTATCAGATTTTTTAATTATTACATTCTCACCAACAACATTGCCTGAGATTTTCCCGCGACCCAATATTTTTATAGTTCCACGGGATGATAAATCACCCTTTACTTTTGTTGATCCAGCAAATAGTGCACCTTTGATTGCACGTAGGTGATCTTTACATTTAAAAGCACCCTCTATATGAATCGAACCTTTTACATTGACACTTTCCCTAATGCTAGTTGCTCCTTCAATATGAACGTCTTGTTCGCATTTTAATTTTCCCTTGCATGTAAAAGCACCTTCGCATTTAAAATCACCATTTATTACTAAATTGCCCTTGGATCGCAATAATCCTTCCGTGTGAAGACTATCACATTCAAAATTTCCACCAATCTTTCCGAAACCGCTGATTTTAATGTCTTGTAGAATTTTACCAGCTGGAATTTTTGCAAAACCTTCAAATTGCATAACTCGAGGTTCAAAATCCGCACTAAATTCTTCATTACTCATAATGAAATAATCTATGTTTTCCAACCTTATTAATAAAACTAAAAAATTCCAGCATTTGTGAATGCTAATAATTATTTATTAAAAATAAGTTGTTCTCTAAGATGGCCATATTTATTTTATATCAATACTGAAAAAATATAGGAAATATTTTTTACTATGAATTTCATCTATTTTATTATGTCTAAAACAAAAATCACTAGGAATTATCAAATAACAATTCCCAAAGATATACGTGAAAATCTTAAGTTAAAAATCGGAGATAACATGCAAATTCATATTATCGATAATAAAATCGTTTTAGAATCCATAGATGAGAATGTTTGGGAGAATATTTCGGACTTTTTACCCGAAAATTTCGATAAAATACAAAAACACATTCGAAATGACCAGACAGAACGATTTAAAAAAATGGGGATAATTTAGGATAGAAAATGAGAATAATTATAGATACATCCGTTTTGGTCAACATAGATCGTAAAGACAAAAAAACAATTGAAATTATGAAAGAATTACACATGCACCATGAACTCTATATTAGTACAATAACAATTTCTGAAATTTTAACAGGTTCTAATCTTCGCAGAGATGCAAAAAAATCTGTGGAAAAGGCAAAAAAACTATTCAGTCAAATTAAATGGATTAGTCTTGGTTATCAAATTGCTGAAAAAGTCGGGGAATTGAACGCATATCTCATTTCCCAAGGAAAAAAGATTGAATTACCAGATGTTATAATATCTGCTACTTGTTTGGTAAATGATTTGGATGTAATTCTAACATTTAATAATAAACATTTTAGAAATATTCCGTCTCTAAAATTCAAAACGATGACTCCTTTCCAGTTCAAAATATTGATGAAGAATTCAAACTCTGAAAATTTTAATGATGTAGCAAAAAAATTTTTAAAATTTGTCGATGATAATGATTTAGAAGTGGAAGAATATGAGAAGTTTTTCAGATAATATTCTAAACTCAAATATAAATTAACTAGATTTGATAACGGGCTGACGGAGTATTGTTTTCAACCGTCCTGGTTCGACACGGCGGGGATCACTTAAATAAATTTCATGATGTTTTCCTTCTAATGAATATCCTTTTTCTTTTGCGAATTCGTGTATTTTTGCTATAGTTGGGGGTTCGTCATCATAAGGCCCCAAATACATTATTTGTACGCTGGTTCCTTCATTATATTTCTCATATCGTAGTTTTGAAAAAGAAAGAGGATTTTTAGTTTCCTTTAAGATTTTCAATGCTTTTTTTATTTGAGAATCTTTAACAAAATCGGGGATTCTAATCATCATAGTCCAATGCCATTTATCCTTCTCCTCCATTGACCATTCCTCCATATTTGGCATGTACCACAATCCTTCTAATGGAGGCACAACATAATCCTTACTGGGTGTTTCCTTTTTTATCACTTTCATCTTTAAAGTATAAGATATATTATATAGAATCTGCACTGCATCCTTATATTCCTCCGATGTATTCGGGTTCCCTGTTCCATCAACCATAAAAAAAGTCATTTCAGGGATTTTGATGATTGTCGGTGATTTCATTGATGGTTTATACAAATCTGGAAACTCTTTTTTATAATCTAGTTTTTTTTGAACTGGCATTTTTCTTTCACTGTATTTTAATATCTTTCTAAATATAAATTCGATTTTTATTAAACCAAATATTTCATCTTATAAGTAAATGAAAACCCAGCCGACCTTGTTATGAAACCAAATTTCCTCTTTTTAATGACTTCAAAGCCATATCTTTTATATAATTCATATGCTCGGGGATTAGTATCAACAACATCCAATATTATTGTTTCAAATCCATTTTTTTTTGCAAAATCATTTACTGCATTTAGTAAAAGAGTTCCGAATCCTTTTCCACGATAATGTTCTGATACTGCGAATGATCGAATATATAGTTCCGTATCCTTTAATTTATCAACAGAAAATTTCTGAACTATTGATCTCCATGAAGCACCAAAGAAACCGAATTCTTCATTTAATACTTTCCATGAGAAATAATAAAATCTCTTATCTCGAAAATTCATTCCCACACCACCTATAATTTTGGATTTGTAAAGTATATATAACCCTTGTTCATAATTAGCACTCTTTCGAATAATTCGTATTCCTTGTTCTTTTGATTTTGGTTTTAGTTGAAGATTTGATAGTTTTTTTTCAAAAGCATTATATATAATTTTTAGAATTTCATCTTTTTGAGATTCATTTATCATCTGAGTAATTTGAATCTCGTTGTTTATCATAATTTTATAAATGAATTGAAAATAAAAAAAACTTTCAAGGTCTTTGATTATATATTGTAAAAAATTAAAGATATATCTTATTGTGGTTTCAACTTTAGAAAAAATTCGAATTCTGGGTGAAAATGGAAAATACGATATATGTGCCAGTACATCCAGTAGTCGAAGTGAATCTGCCCCAAATCTTTTTGGAAATTCAGTGAATTGGATAGGTTCAACAATTTCTGCTGGAGTGTGCCATTCATATGCACCAGATGGAAGATGTATCTCACTTTTTAAGGTTTTATTCACAAATAAGTGCATATATGACTGCAAATATTGTTTTACCAATGTATGCAAGAAACGTGTTTCATTTACTCCTGAAGAATATGCTCGTACCTTTATGAAATTGTATTCTATGAATGTCCTTGAGGGATTATTTATTTCTTCTGGAATTTGTGGAGATGCCGATGAAACTACAAAGCAGATGTTGGAAACTGTAAAATTACTTAGATTTAAATATAATTTTCGTGGATATATTCATTTTAAATGTTTACCTGGAACCAGTTATTATCTATTAAAAGAAGCAGTTCAACTAGCTGATAGGATATCTGTTAATTTAGAAGCCCCCACAAAAGAAATTCTTGCAGAAATTGCTGAACAGAAAAATTATAATACAGATATAATAAAGCGTCAACGTTGGTTAAAAGAGATTCGAAATAAACATAATACCAAAGCAAGAAAGATTATGGATGAACAAAAAGATAATCAATTTCCAAAACAATCTAAATCAGAAAAAAATTCTCAAAAAATTAAAATTGAAGAAGATGAATGGACAGATGAATGGGGAATTACCCGTAGAAGCACTGGTTATAAAAAAATTCGATGGGATGGTGCACCTATTTTAAATTCTGGACAAACAACTCAAATGGTTCTAGGAGCGGGAAGTGAAACAGATTTTGATATTTTAAAACGTCTTGATTGGGCATATAGAGAAATTGATTTACGACGTGGATATTTTTCGGCTTTTACACCCATTAAAGGTACACCATTGGAGAGAAAACAAGCTACTCCATTAGAAAGAGAACATCGTTTATATCAAACTGATTGGTTATTACGCCTCTATCATTTTCCCATAAAAGAAATCAAAGAAATTTTAACAGTTGATGAAAATCTTCCAAAAGGAGATCCTAAATTACACCTTGCTCGTAATTATTTTGGTGAAAATGGTAAAATTGATCCAAATAAGGCAACTTATAAAGATTTATTACGAGTTCCAGGTATTGGTTTAACTTCAGCTCGGAGAATAATACAATTAAGACGAGATAATCTTATTGTTAAATCTCGCGCACAATTACATTCAATAGGTGTGATTCTCAAACGAGCTGATCCTTTTTTGAGAATAAATGGACATGTTCAAAAGACCCTTGATGTTTTTAAACCAATCTAGGTGATTCAATAAATATGATTAAAAATCAAAAAAATTATTCACGCTTATTTGGTTTTTCTAAAGAGGAAATGTTAACAAACCTACCCCGTCATTCCCAATGTAATCCAAATTTACTTTTGAAAGTCCAAAATACATCCGAATCCATTTTAAAAAATAATGGGTCTCAATTTGCGAGAAAAATTAATCGGATGTTACACGAAATCTTCCGTGAACTCGAACGAAATCGGCAATTTACTCGGACTAATCTTAATAATCATGGTGTTCTCTATGGAAAAATTACACTTTCCCATCAAAGTGAGGACCAATTGCTTAAATACTTTCATAATCGTTTTCCTAATTGTTTTATCTGCCTCTTTAACACAATTAAAAATGAAACAATAACCATGAATGAAAAGGCTAAAATTCAAAAATTTCAAGTGTCTTTGAATAAGTTTGTTCAAAATATCAGTAGGAATCGACCAATTACGCCTTATTTTGAGGATATTAGCATGAATAACGAGGAAATTTTTCAGGAATTTTATTCTTCACAATTTATTGCAAGTAGGGAGAATAGGAAATATTTTAAGAAAATGATTCCGAAATATGCAATGGAAATGCCCGGGATGAAAGGTGGGGTCGAATATAAGTTTAGAAATAATCAATTGGATAAGTATATTAACAAAAAAAATTAAGAAATAACACATATTTTTTAACGAGGTTGTTGTTATATTCCTTGATTCGCTTGAAAATTCAAATTATATCAGATCTACACCTTGAATTTGGAGAAATGTCTGTTCCTAGGGTAGATCGAGATCTATTAATCATAGCAGGAGATTTAGATATCGGAAAGAATCCAATTAAATTTATCAAAGAACAACTAAAAATTAGCCCAGTTATTTATATTTTGGGAAATCATGAGTTCTATAACCAAGATTATGATGAAATAATGGATTTTTGGAAAAAAATTGAAATTACCAATTTCCATTTTCTTGAAAATTCGACTGTTGAATTAAGTGGTATTAGGTTTTTAGGGGCAATATTATGGACGAGCATTAATAAGGGCAATAAAAAAGATATTAAAGAAGCAAAAATAGGACTTAATGATTTTTCTGTGATAAGAAAAGATAATCGAAAATTTACTCCTGAAGATTCGATAATTTTGCATAATAAAAGTATTAACTGGTTAAAAAGTGAATTAAATAAAAAATTTGAAGGGAAAACAATAGTAATTACTCATCATTTACCTAGTTATCTGAGTATTCATAAGAGATATGAAATGAGCCCAATAAATTCATGTTTTTACTCCGATCTTGAAGATATTATTAAGAAATTCAAACCTGACTTGTGGATCCATGGACATACTCACGAGTGTTTTGATTATTTATTAGGTAAAACCCGAATTGTATGTAATCCTCGTGGTTATCTGAATTTTGAAATAAATCAACAATTTAATCCTTCTCTAATAATTGAGATTTAAAATTCACATTTTATTCTTTTTGAATATTAATAAAGCGAATTCTTCTTCGAATTATCCATGCATCAAGACCAAGTAATGAAAGAATAACTAAACTACTTAAAGTATAACCAATAATTTTCTGCCTTTCCAGATCTAAAACATCTGGATAATCTATATTTTGAAATGTATCAAACCATGAATCGGGGATGTCTTTGGTGATTGTAAAATTATCTAAAAGCACTGTGTGGTTTAAATCAAATTCATCAAATTCATCAACACTGCCATCAGTTTCTAAATATGAAGGATTATAATTTAAAGGAGTGCAATATTTCAACGAAGGAACATTAAAACCAATAGAATTTGGACCTACAATCCTAATATTTTTCCCTTTAATAAGCGATTTAATTTCTGCACCATATTCTAGGGCTTTATATTGATCATTATCTAATTGCCCAGATTCAATTAAAATACCCCTAACATTATGTTTAATACATTGGCGTACTGTATTCATAACAGCATTAATAGGAACAACAATAATTGCCAAATCAAAAATAATCTTCTCTGGTTTTATATCTTCAATATTGCGAAAACACTGAACTTCTTCAATAATATCAGCACTTGGATGAATAATGTAGAATTCAATTTTTTCATTATGTTGGGCATATTGCTTGATATTTTTTAGAACGTGATGTCCTCCCTTATGAGGATTTGAACTTGCACCAAATAACACTATTTTTTGGGGATTAAAAAATCGATCCATTATGAGAATTTATGATTCGACATTTATAAGGGGTTTCTGAAAGATTTTCACGAACTCAGTGAATTAATTAAATAATTTCAATCCCTATAATAAATTAAGGAAGAAAATCTACATGAAAAAAAAAAAGCCCGTAAAAACCATAAAAGAAAAAAAGAATTTGGACAAGGAAGTTAGAGAAACCTTACCAGGAAACTTTATTGAACTTGAAGATGGCACAGTTCATTATCAGATTGGAGGTCCAAATGAAGGAGAGACAATAGTTTTAGTACACGGTTTTTCTTCTCCGATGTTTATCTGGGATCCCACTTATAATTTTCTCACTGAACAGGGATTTCATGTTTTACGCTATGATTTATTTGGTAGGGGTTATTCTGATCGCCCGAAAGTCAAATATACTGAAAAACTATTTGATCGACAACTGCATCAGTTAATTGAAAAACTTCAATTCAATAAGCAAGGAAAAAAAATTACTGTAATCGGACTTTCAATGGGAGGGATAATCACGGTAAATTATGCGGACAATCATGCAAAATTTGTAAAAAGATTAGTATTAATTGATCCTGCAGGATTTCCAACAGGAAAGAAACTGATCCCAAGAATTATGAAAATCCCTTTTTTAAATAAAATAATTTTCAGATATGCAGGTTCTAAACGTTTGGTTTCTAAATTGTATGATGATTTTTTACATCCTGAGAATTTTCCCAATTTTGAAATAAGTTACAAGGAACAAATGGAATACCGCGGGTTTTTGCGTGCAATTTTATCTACTATGCTCAAATTAGATATGGAATCCGCTCAAGCAACCTATGAAAGAGTCGGGAGAACAAATATTCCAATTCTACTTATTTGGGGGGAACTAGATGAAACAATTCCATATCACGTTCACCAGCAGGTTTGCGATATAATTCCCCAAATTGAATTCCATTCAATACAAAAGGCTAAACATCTTCCACATTATGAGCAATCAGATGAAGTAAATGAAATTCTACTAAAATTTTTACAAAAGAATTAGTATATAGAAGTAGTTGTAAAAACCTTTTTTTTACTAGATTCTTAATAAAGTTGAATATTTTTTTTTTTAATTAGGAGATGAAAAAATGAAGATTAAATGGATAGGACATGCTAGTTTTATGCTCGAATCTGCGGGAAAACGGATATATATCGACCCTTACCAACTTTCTGATGAATATAAAAAATTACCCGCTGATGCTATTTTCATTACACATGATCACGGGGATCATTTTGATGAAAATTCTGTTAAATTAATTTTCCATGAGGGAACAGAAGTTGTGTGTCCCAAAACCTGCAATGGTCCTATACAGAAATTTAATGCTAAAGGTTTCGCCCCTGATGACAACGGATCTGCAAGCGGTTTTGAATTTCAAGCAATTCGCGCTTATAACCCAAATAAGAGATTTCATCCAAAATCAAATAATTGGCTTGGATATATAATAAATATTGAAAATCATCAAATTATGCATACAGGTGATACAGATTATATTCCCGAATATGAATCCCTAGAAGGAAAGGTAGATTTAGCTTTATTACCCGTAGGAGACAACTATACAATGGATTTTAATGATGGAATTAAATCCATAGGAGCAATAAAACCTCGATATGCAATCCCAATGCATTTATGGGACAAGGATCCGAATGAATTTAAAAAAATGTCGGAAAAAGAATATCCAAATACTGAAATTATTGTTTTAAACGAATCTAACAACACATATGAACTTTGAACTACCATAACCTTAAGGTAATGGATTTATAGGTTAACTATTAATACTTAACACTACTGGGTGATTCAAACAGTCGGGTAGGTCGGGACTATTACTAGTCCTTTCCCCCCTAGGAACGCAACGTGAAAGTTTCCCTTCATTACGCTCGAGCCTGCTGTACTGATACTGTCACCTGTCCATCCCTCCAAACTTATCATAGGGATGCTATACATTAAATAATGGAAGTGGTTTTCTTTCGTTTTTAAGATAAAATTTTTTTTTAATAATGCTTTTGAAGAATTATCTATTTTAATCAAAGGTTTGAAAATTATTGAAATTAGGCTCTATTGAATTAACAACCGATTTATTATTAGCCC
>JAUWPK010000216.1 GCA_030611625.1 Promethearchaeum sp.
AAATAAACTCCTTCTAAACTAACCCAAAAACTAAGATCTTCAGATTTTTGCTCAGTATTTAAATCAAAATCAATATTTTCAATAGAATCCAAATTAATAAAATATTGAAATTCAGATTGATTTTGATCATAATAAATTTCACCAAAATCCTCGTCATAACCATAAATTGCATCAGCAATCCCATTTTCGTTGAAATCATTAAAAATTGACATGCCAATATAGGAAGTATCTGTTGTAATGAAATTTGCAGATTCAGAAACAACATCTAACCAACTAACCCATTGACTGAGATCATAAGAAAACCATGTCCAAGAATAATTATCATCAAAAGTTTCGTTTGTGAGCATTGTCTGGACAAATTCCCAATCAGTTTCATTTCCTGCAACAGGTTCTAAATCAACGGAATTGGGATCAAACATTTCATTAGTATTATCATAATACCAAGTGTAATTTACCGATCCGATGTAAAAATCATTCCAACTCTCAAAATATATATTTAGAAACCACCAACTCTCATCTCCAGTTAGACTTTCATGCATAATATCATAAGCATAGATATAATCTTGATACCCATCACCTTCTGACCACATGGATCCCCAATCATTTGTTTCAATCAATTCCCCATAGCTTGAATTTTCTTCATCTTGAGTAAAATATTCATCTGGTTCATCCAAAGAAGGATCTGTATATTCCCCCCATCCTTCAGAATAAGAATCCCAATAATAATATTGATATCCCTGCCAATCAATAGATTCAAACTCAGTCCAATTATCTTCCCAGTTTTTTAAAACACTATTATCAGGATCTTCAAAGATTTTAAAGGTAAAATATTTCATATCCCCAGAGTATGAAATTGTAAAGTTATTTTCAGTGAATATTCTGACCAAAACATCATCAGTTCCATTATTTAACCAAAAATAATCTTCATATTGAAAATCATCTGTAAAATTCCATTGATCTAAAGTAGAATTCTCCCATTTATAATCATAATAATAATCTCCGTTAAAAACTCCTTGACCCCTTGGAATATTTGATGAATTTGGTAAACTATGAATTGCGAGTGTCTCAATTGAAGATGATACACCATATATTAACAATATATCTAAAAGAATTATCAGAAAAATTTTTGAACGCTTGATATTTGCTCACCATACTTCTTATTTTAATATATAGCACTTTAGCATTAAAAGAAATGAGGTTGGATTTTCCCCCTTAAAAAAAGTAATAAAATCAAACAAAAAGATTAGGGGAAAATCCTTAAAAAAGTAATAAAATCAAACAAAAAAAATTAGGGGAAAATCCTACCTCATTCCTTAAATTAGGATCTGCTCCATTTGTCAATAAGAGTTCATTGAATTTTTTAAAAATTGGAGATTAATTATGATTGCAAGTTATGTGTTTACAAGTTTCATACGGAATAAAAAAAGAATCTTTTTCTTAACAATAGGTATTGTAATTTCCGTAATGCTACTTACGGGTGTCATTACTGCATCTAAGGCAATGGGAAAAGATATGATTAACAGAAATCTTGATACTGTTTATGTAGATTTTACATTGACCACAGCTGAGACCAATTCGACTAAAGTTCTGTCAAATCTCGAATTGCTTGAAAATGAAATTGAAGGTTATGAAGGAAGTTTTGCTTCGTATCACTTTAATTTCGTAGAAAGTATAATTTCAAAAGGTCCACAACCGATTGACTGGGATATATTGAATTTTACAGGTGAAAATTTCAATTCAAATGGGAATTCAACGCATCTATGGGGGGTTCAGGGAGACATTTTAGAAGGACGGGAACAATTAAATAAAGTGTTCTCATTCGAAAATCAAATAATGAACACCAACCAATCAGGAATTTACATAGATTCTAATTCTGCTCAAATAATGAATATTACAAAGGGGGATAAACTCAACCTCGGAACATACTATCAAATCTATGATTTTGAAACTGATGATGAAGATTTGGCTACAGCCCAGTTAAATAATATTGAAGTACTGGGAACCTTTAATATTCAGGATAAAGATGCATTCTTTAAGTTAATTCAGAATAAAGAATGGGTCTATTATACATCATCTGATATTATTTTTATGGGAAATGATGAATACATCCAAGAAATTAAACAGAATCTAACAGAAAAAATTGAAGATTCAGTTTCCGAAAAAGGAGACACATATTATAGCTATCAAGAGGAAACCAAATTCTATGGTATATTCATTGATCATGACACATTACCTGTAATGGATATTAAAGCATTGAAGAAGAGTTTAACCACAATGACCACTAGAATAAAACTCGTTGGTAAAGGATTTAATTATCATGTTTCAAGTCAAATTTCTCAAAAAATTGAAAATATTGAAATGGAATTGAGAATTTATCAGATAATCTTTATCATGATTTCATTACCAGTTATGCTTCTTGGTTGGTTCTTATGTAAAACAAACTTCTTCTTGTCATATCATAATCGGAGAAAAGAAATTGCTTTATTAAAATGCAAAGGAGCAACTTCTAGTAAATTAATCCTTGTTTTTCTAGGTGAAGCGATACTAATTGGAATAAGTGGAGGATTTTTCGGAGTAATTCTTGGGCAATTAACTACAAAATGGGTATTACAGAGGATTTCTCCACTAACTACCATAAATTATACACCTTTTATCTCGATGGATTTATCGTTGTGGTATATCGGGATTGGATTGGGCATCTTGATCTCAATTTTAGCAGTTATCAAACCCCTAAGAGATTATACTAACTATAATCCAGTTGATGGCTTACAGAGTTACCATGAGGAAGCTCAAACCACCCTTCCTACAAAGAAGAGAGATTTTATTTTTCTGGTTATCGGACTAATACCAATAGTTATTTCTATGCTGAAGCTCGATATATCGTCAAATAATCCATTGATTATGGCTTTAGTAACACTCTCAACGGCATTAATGCCTATTGCACCATTCTTGCTTACCTATTCTTTGGTAAAAATACTATGTGTGTCCAAATTTGTATTTGAAAAAGTAATCTTTGGTATCAGCAAATTATTTGGAAAGAAATATTCGGTGTTGGCATCTAAAAATATTATTCAAAATCGAACGCGGTCATTTCGACTATTGTTTATCGTTTCCATGGCATTGAGCTTCCTACTAATGGCTTCAACTATTCAAGAATCTGAAATTCAGTATCAAAAAGATGTATCGATAATGGCGACTGGAAATGGAATTCGTGCAAGCTATTATAATTGGGGATACTCTGGAATTAATCTTACCGAAATAGGAAGTGCGGTTAGACAAAATAACTTAAGTGAATATATAGAAAATATTGCATGGATGTTTCAATATCAAGGATCCACAATTAAAGATTATTCAAGCAGCGGGGGATCTCCTAATAATGGTTATGATATGGATTATTTAGGATCACCCGTAGTATATGGCATTTCTACAGAAAACTTAAGTAAAAATATGGAAATGAAAGATTCCTGGTTTGTCAATCAAAACGCCCAAGAAACATTAACCAAATTAAAAACTACAAATAATTCCGCAATTATTCCTAAAAGCCTTGAGGATGAGGGATATAAAATTAAGGATGTGCTTGAAGTCGAGTATACATTAGCAAATGGAAGTATTGGGCAGAAATCTCTTACAATTATAGATGTATATGAAATCTTTCCTGTAGTGAGTATGAATAGCTACCAACCAACCATAATTGTGAATAATGCAACGATTGGGAATGGAAAATTAGATAGTTTAGAATTAATTGTTTATCCAAAAAGCAAAGCATCAGAAAGCCAAGTAAATTATGAAAAAATCGAAGAAAATCTCCTTTCATATAATTCAAATGGGAATGTATACAATCCAATTGATTATTTGGAAAATTCTAGCGGGATGATCTATGCAATAGTTAATTTCTTGGATTTAGAAAGTTATTATCTTCTTACTATTGTTACATTTGCAATTGGTTTCATTATGTATATTAGTATATCGGAAAAAAGTAGAGATTTCGGAGTATTACGAGCACGAGGTGTGGAAAAGAAAGAAATTTATAAAATTCAACTCGCCGAAGGCACGATATTACTAATATTTGGAGGAATTATCGGATTTATAGGAATTTTAGGCGCTTTTGCGGTTGTCAACAATCTTAATGCATTAAATTTATTTAGCAGTATGAAAAGAACATTTTTAATCCCTTGGATTAAAGCAGGCATACAATTATTGGCCACTTTAGTACTCTTTATTTTGAGTATCGGTTTGTCTGTGTTTTATGAAACTAAGAAATCAGAGGTCGGAAAAATCGCGGATTTACTCCGTGTTTAATTTTTTTTAATACTAATAATATTACAAAGGTGAAAAATATGATTGAAACAAGTAAACCAGTAAACTCACTTGAAGATTCAAATTTCCAAATTCAAGTTAAAGATTGTTATAAAATCTACAAGCGGGGAGAAATTGAAGTTGTTGCATTGAGTGGATTAAATTGCAATTTTCATAAAGGAGAAATAACAGTTATAATGGGTCCAAGTGGATGTGGAAAAACAACGATGTTGAATATGATTGGCGGTTTAGATCAGCTGAACTCAGGCCAAATTATTGTTGGAAATGTAAATATCGCCAAGCTTTCGAAAAAAAACTTGGAGAAATACCGAAGAGATCACATTGGTTTTATATTTCAATTCTCCAGTTTAATTCCTGAATTAACTGCAGAAGAAAACATCGGATTACCTCTCATTTTAACAACTGGATTAAATGCAGAAAAGAAAAAATATATATCTGAATTATTGGATGTCGTTGGGTTAACTGATCGGAAAACTCATCGTCCTGACGAATTATCGGGAGGAGAACAACAGAGAGTCGGTGTTGCAGCAGCACTTGCAAATAAACCGGATATAATTCTTTGCGATGAACCTACCGGGGAATTGGATTCGATAACAAAACTAAAAATAATGGATCTCTTACGAAAAATTATTGAAACATACCCTGAAAAAACCATGATCATTGTTACTCATGATCCTGAACTCCGGGCAATCGCAGACAGAATGTATTACATTCGAGATGGTAATATTAGCCATCAATTTGATAAAGAAGAAATGGAAAAGATGAAAATTAATAATAAAACATCTTCATTAATCAATCAAACATCACAAAATGGAGGCAATTATAAGGAATTTTTGATTGAATTACGCGAGATTAACCATCTAGTTAAGGGAAAAATTAATAAGATCGAGAAAAAGATTCATCCAATATAATCCCAATAAGATGGAAATTTTTCTTTTTCGGGTAAAAAGCTTGGGAAAATGATGAATCCAGATTTTTTAATATATTTTTTCATCTCTCCCATCCATAACATAGCCCCAATGAAGAAAGTTAGTGATAAGAATAGAGAATGTAAAGCTCAATTTGTCCAAATTATTGGGGCGAAATCGTCTGTAAAGTTGCCATTTGATCAAATCCTAATTTCATTTATATGTCACTAAAATTTTTTTCGTTCAAAATATAGTTTAAGAAGTAATTTTAAGGAATCGAATCAATTTCTGATTTTTTTAATTTAAACGAAAATATTTGGAGAAAAACACCAATAGTGGCAAATCCTACTACTAACAAAATACCTGCTACAAATCCGTATCCATCAATTATAAAACCTCCCAAAATATTTGCAGGTATTGCTAATAAAAGGATTACCGTTGGAATAAAGGAATAAATCGAATTTCGAATCTTATTTGGAACCAGATCAATAATAAGTCGAGAGTAAAAGAGCCAAGTTAATCGATAAGGAATTCCCATTGAAATAGAGATTAACCATATTCCCAAATACCTACCGAAGGAAAAATTCTCTGTCGGAGGTAATATTGAGTAATAAATACTCACAAATATAAGACAAAGAAGCATTCCAGCCAAGGATAGGATATATCCAATTTCTTTTTTCTTTGTTTTAGAACTATATTTTGCAAGAATCCCTACTAAAAAGACATCAATTGTTAGATTTATCCAACGTATCATGCCAGTTAAAGTATCTGTTAGAGCATATTGGTTATATAATGGAAAGAGAATAAGTTTTGTCCAAACTGAATCCAAAAAAGCACTATAAATCGCTATTCCGAAAAAGAAGAGCCACATTTTTTTCTGTGAAAAAACAAATTTCAAACCTTTAAGTAATATGGAAAAATAGCTATCTTTGGGTTCTTGATTAGGGGAAACTTCTAAATTATTTTTAATGGAATCTGGTATTACTTCCCCTTCATTCGAATCTATATTCTCTGTTTTGGAAGATGGGCTAAGTCCCACCCCAACACACACACCTAAAATAATATTTACTCCGATTTGTATAATAAATAAAATAACTCTTGAATAGGTATTAGCAATTAATCCACTCGCAAGTATACTTAGCCCCGCTATCCCTAAATACATGGAATAAACCCTTCCTGAAAGTAATCCATAAATTTCACGATCAGGATCAATTTCGCTACATTGACTCGTATAATGAGAATCATACCATGAATCTAATGCCCCAGAAACTTGAGAATTTCCTAATCCAGATAAACCGGCAAAGAGAACATAAACCACAAATGAATT
>JAUWPK010000037.1 GCA_030611625.1 Promethearchaeum sp.
ACACTCGATTAAGTCTATTCTTTTTCTTAAATCTTTTTTTCCCGATTGGGTTTTTATTCATGTATTCTATGAATTCTCTTATTTACGAGCACGTTTTAATTGCAATATTCTCATTTGTTTTGATTCAAAAAATTTTTACACGCAATATTATGAACGAGAAAATTCAACTTATTGGAGGTAAAAACTCTCTAAATAAGGAAGAAAAAGTCTTTTTTAAAAGTTTTTTAAAGTTATTTTATCATCTATCTAATTATTTATTCTGGAATCCTCCTGAACTTGCACTATATAAATCTATTTTAAAATTAACGCATAGAGAAAAATCTAATTTGAATCTTGATAAATATAATTTTAGTATTGATTTCATATCATTAAATCAATTTTTAAAGACAATTTTTAGTAATTTCCAATCATCCTCAGCCAATATTTTTTTTACTTTGATTAAAAGGATTTTTCGATTAAATTCTTCTCAGAGCCCTTATCTTTTTAGAGATATGTCAAAAATTATTCACAAACATATGGAATTGGGAGAAAAACAAGAAATTGCGTATAAAAGTTCCTATATAAAGGTCATAATCTTTAAATTTCTATTAGTTTTCATTTTAGGGATTCTAACACCCATAATTTATAGATTTCAAGAATTATCTCAAATTATTTTTAATATAAGTAATTTAGGTGAAACTATTATTAATATTTCTAGTTTCAATAACTTCTTTTTAACCATATTGATATCTTTAATTTTCATTATTATTTCAATCCAATCTTTTAATAAAGTCTATGCTTTTAAGGATACTAAGAAACTGGATTATATTTTGATCCTAATATTTTTTGTTTGTTTAATTATTTCTATCTTCTTCTGGAATACTCTATTATTTTTCTAAAGAATGCAAAATATTCAAATAATTGAAGAAATAAATAAATAAAAAAAATGAAAATATAATGTAGTATTGATATTTTAGAAGATCCCTAGTTTTATAGCTAAATCCGCCGCAGAATCGTTTGGGTGTAATTTAACAAGTGCCTTTTTTTCACCACTAGGAGTAATCAGAGTGTTAATTTTAATAATTTTAACATTATATAAATTTTCAATAGCTTGCTTAATTTTGTATTTATTTGCAGTTCGGTCAACAATAAATACCAATTTATTTTGATCTTCAATAAGATCAAATGTATTTTCAGTGACTAAAGGTTTTTTGATTGTTGCATAATAATTATCCATTTTTTTAGTTCACCTCTAATTTTTTTAATTGGTTAAAAGCAGATTGAGTCCATATGGTCAATCTTCCGCAATGTGTGCCTGGAGCTAAAAGATTACAATTAAGATTTTCATATTTGATAATTTCTATTCCAGGTATATTTCTAGCGGCTTTATATATCCCAAAATTATCATTTATGACAATTAAAGGTCCTTTCCGCTTTTTATATTTTCTCCCTCTGCGTTTTCCTTTACCAGCACGAATCGTTACATTATTTTTAACTCGTTTTAATTCTTCAGTTAAACCAATATTATTAAGAACCTCAATGATTTGGGCTGTTTTTTTAATTGTTTGCAATTTATCATCAATCACGATAGGTAAAACTGTTTTTTTGTCTATTTTATGACCACGTTTTAGAACAAATTCATGTTTTTCTGTTGCAGAAATTGCAGATAAAAGAGCAGAATGTTTTTCCTTCCTATTAATTCTCTTAATTGTTATTTTTTCAGCTCGGGGGGGATGAGCTAACCGTCCCCCTACAACACCTGGAGCGAATCCTGCGTTTCGAGATGTCATATATCCTGATCCTCTTAACCGAGGTACTCGAGCAGTACCAAATCCAGTTCCCCAACTTAGAGCAGTGTTTCTTTTTCCTGCTAGAGGATCGCGCCCTTGTGGCTGTTTTTGAGCAGCTTGGGTTGAAATGACTGCACGTTGAATAAGATCTAATCTAGGGATAATTGAAAATACTTCTGGTAAATCTATACTTTCTTTTTTCTTTCCATCCAATCCAAGAATATTTATTTTCTTCGCCATTTTTCACACCTATTTCCCTTGTTGACTGAGTTTACTAAAATATGTAATTTCCGGTACCGCAACAGTAAAATGTTCCTTAGGACGCATACTATCACGAAACCTTACTAACCTCTTTTTTGGTCCTGGAATTGAACCTAGAAGTATAATATAATCAGATTTTATTAATCCATATCTAATAAATCCACCTTTTGGATTTATTTCATCCCCATCTTCTGAAATTTTCATTATACGTTTGTTATACTCAATTCTCTGATGATAACCCATTTGTCCTGAGCGAGCAATTGTGTATAATAATTTTGGAGGTTTCCAAGGTCCAATACAACCAACGCGTCTTTTACCTTTACGGTTTTTCCTTGACATTAATTTTATTCCAAATTTTTTAACTGCTCCTTGAAAGCCTTTACCTTTAGTAACTGCTATTGTATCAGTTAAACTGCCTTCTATTAAACAATCCCTAATACGTAATTCTTGACCTAACAAATCTTTTACATATTTAAATTGTTCTTTGCTATTGCCGCCCATAACTTTTATTTCATTTATATCTGGTTTAATACGAGGAATGCTAACTTTCCAAGGTTGAGTGGAGAATATACCTCTAATTTCAACATTTTCTTTGATTTTATCTTCAAATTCTTTGATTTTCTCATTGAAATTATAGGTCTCAGGATTTGGCAATTGAATTTTTCGGCTTAATTCAGGGATAATATTTTGTGCAAATACATCACCTATTGGATTCATACCATATTCATCTCGAAGATAAGCTCTAATTCCGAACAAAACTAATGGAGGTGTCTCAACTATTGTGACAGCCTTAACAAGTTCTTTTCCGAAAAAAGGACTTGTTTTTTGATCTTCGATAAATGCGATATGAGTCATTCCAGCTTTAAATCCTGCAAATCCTAAAAATTTAGTTTTCCCTTCGTATGTTGGCCATTGTCTAATTCGACCTTTCCCATATCTTGATCTTTTTCTAGGTAAATATGAGAGAGAGCCATGACGTGGGGCGGATTGCCTTCGATGTCCCATTTAATTCACTTTATATCATTTTATGAATCTCTAGAGGATTCATACTTTCATTAGAAAGTAAGAAAAAAAGACAACGATTTTAGTTAAATTTTTCGATTTAGTCGGAACTTATTAGGTTAATCCTCATCTTTCGTAGGAATATAATAATATTCGCCAATTTTTCTCTGATATTTATCAAGGTTTGAATTAAATTTATTTACCCTAGGTCGTCCTGTTGTTAAATCTCTTCTAAATGTCACATTCATAATTTTCAAAAAATCATTCATTCCAGAACGTAAATCTTGAGGTGGTGTTGTTATACCTTTAATTCCAGGTTCTCCTTTAAACACAATTATCGAATCACAAATGAAATCTTGAGTTATTATGTCATGTTCAACAATAAATGCTGCTTTTTTTATACTTTCAATAGATCTTCGAATTATTATTGCCATATTTAAACGCATTTCAACATCTAAAAATGCAGAAGGTTCATCGATTAAATAAATATCAGCTTCATTTGTCAAACAATCAGCGATTGCAATACGTTGGAGTTCTCCTCCGCTTAATTCACCAATCAATCTGGCTTCAAGCTCTTCTAATTTGAAGCCTCTAATAATTCGTTTCTTATATTGAGAATCAAAATATGCAGAACCCTTGATTTTTTGAAGGATATCATAAACAGGTTTATCTGGATCATATTCAATGTACTGAGATTTTAGAGAAATCTTTAAATCCTTTAAATTTTTAACTTCATTATCTGGTTTGATCTTACCTGCAATTAAATTAATAAAAGTAGATTTTCCTATTCCATTTGGTCCTAAGATACCAATGACTTCTCCAGCATGAATTTCACCACCATAAATTTCCAAATTAAAGGATCCGAGTTTTTTCTCCATGTCTTTGAACTCAAAAAGAACTTTGGAACTCTCAAAACCTGTACTTATTGCAGGTCTTTGATGAAATCTTATTGCTTCTTCACGAAATCGCATATTTTCATCTTTAATATATCCATTCAAATAGATATTAATCCCTACACGAACTCCTTGAACGTTTGAAATTATACCATATGCACTTGGGTGACCGTATAATAAACAAACTTGATCGCTTAAATAATCTAAAATAACTAAATCATGTTCAATCACAACTACTCTTTTCTCATTTCCAGGAAGATTTCTAATTAATTTTGCCATTTTTAAACGTTGACTTACATCTAAATAAGATGAAGGTTCATCAATTAAGTAACAATCACCCTCTTGTAACAAAGCTGCTGCGATTGCAACTTTTTGTAGTTCTCCACCACTCAATACAGATAATTTTCTATCCAATATTGTTCCTAGCGAAAGTTCTGATACAATATGTTCCATATTTTGAGTAGTTTTTATTTTATTAAGTAAATCCTTAACTTTTCCTTTAACATATTTCGGAATAGTTGTGATCTCTTGAGGTTTATGAACTATTTTTTGAGAATTCTCCATTATAGATTTAAAATAGTCTTGTAAGGTAGAGCCTTTAAAACGATCAATAATTTGGTCCCAGTCAGGGGTATTATCTTCAAGTAAACCTAAATTCATTTTAAGATGACCAGATAAAATGTTCATTGCCGTTGATTTTCCAATTCCATTTTGCCCAATGACTCCTAAAACTTTTCCTTTACTGGGTAGGAGCATCCTAAATAATGTGAAACTGTCTTCAGCATATTTATGGGTCACTTCCGAATCTAGCTTTTCTGGAATATTTACAATAGTATAACAATGAAATGGACATTTTTTTACACATATTCCACATCCAGAGCAAAGTAATGGATTTAAATGAGGAAATCCATCTTCTTTTAAGACTATCGTTTCATCTCCAGTTCGAACTCTTGGGCAATATTTAATGCAAGGTTTGTTTGGAGAAGAAGAGCAATCATTTGGTTTACAAGTATCTCTATTAATAACAGCAATTCTCATTTTTAAACTCATATTCTAATTATTTTCCATAATTCTTATCTTTTAGTATTTAATAACACCTAAATTTTTAATAAAATTCTTAATATATTCATTATTTCTTCCATCATTGAATATGGAAAAACCAAATGAAGTAGAAAATCCCCAAGACTATCCAATTCACTGGATAGAAACTATAGGTAAGCAAATTGAAAAAAGAAACACTGAACAAATAATATTAGCTACTGGAAAAACACCCAGTGGTTATATTCATTTAGGAATTATGCGTGAATTATTAATTTGCGATGGATTATATCGAATTTTTAAAAACAAAGGCAAAAATGTTAGATTTGTATTATTTATTGATGATTTAGATGCTGCAAAAAGATTTCCGGGTTATATCCCCAAAATTTTTGCAAAAAAATACTTGGGACAGCCATTTCATTTAATCCCAAACCCAATTATTGAAGATGAGCGAAGTTATGGAAGATTTTTTGGAGATAACTTAATATCTACATTTTCAGAATTAGGACTATCGGCAGATGTAATTTGGACTCATGATTTATACGAAACTAAGGAAATGGAAGAGATGATAAGGATTGGTTTGCGAAAAAATGATTTGGCTAAAGAAATTATTGCAAAATACCTTACAAGTTCTATGACAAAAGACCAAAAAGAATCGTACATAAGTCAGCAGAAAAATTGGATGGGTACAATGGTTATTTGTGAGAAATGCAAATGCACTCAAAAAAAATTAAAAGATGGAACAATAATCCCTAATAGGGTATTAAGTTTTGATGAAGAAAAAGACGAATGCTTATATCATTGTCCTAAATGTGGTTTTGAGAATAATATAAAAATATCCAGTGGTCAAATAAAATTAAATTGGCGTTTGGATTGGCCAGCTAAATGGAAGATTTACAATACATCTTGTGAACCAGCTGGTAAAGATCATTGCACTCCTGGAGGATCTTATGATACAGGATTAGAACTTTGTCAAAAAATCTTTAATTACCAAGGTCCAATTAAAGTTGCTTATGAATGGGTACGATTGGGAGATAAAGATATGGGTACTTCAAAAGGTGTAGTTTTTACTCCTGATAAATTCTTAGAATTAGCTGATCCTGAAATTTTGAGAATGTTGATTTATCAAACAAATATCTCAAAGCATCTTTCCATCAGAATTGAAGAACTTGAACAATATTATAACGAATATGATCGTTATGAGAGGATTTTCTTTGGGCTTACTCGTGCAAATTCTGAACAAGAACTAAGAGAGATTAAACTATTATATCCATTGTTCCAGGCGAAAAACTTACCAGAAAAAAGACCAGTTAGATTACCATTTAAATTTTTGACTGTTTTAGCTCAGTTAGATCCAATATTTTGTAGAAAAATGATTATGAATAAAGCTCAAGAATATTTAAAAAATGAAGGAATCGAACAAAAACTGGATATTGATTCTTTTAATCATAGAATAGAGAAAGTAACCAATTGGTTAAATTACCTAAATAAATTAATTGAAGAAGAAAAAAACCCTCAAGAAAAGAAGAAATTAAGAAATAAAGCTATTTTCTTTTCTATTCCCGAGAGTATCTCAAGTGAAGTCAAAGCTAAAATCGATGATTCTCAAAAGGATGCTTTTAAATCATTTTTAGAACAAATCGGTAAGATCTCTAAATTAACTGAAGAAAATATTAAGGAAATTATGATAAATTTAAGAAATGATTTAAAAATTAAACCAATGAAAATATTTCAGGCGTTCTATTTAATTATACTGGGAGAGAAAAAAGGTCCACGATTAAGTCCACTTTTAACGATGTTAGATAAAGATTGGATAGAGAAAAGAATATTAGAGTCACTAAGTCTGTAGTAGAGCTAAAACTATAAAAACTATTATCGCTACTGCGTACAATCCGATAAAAAGAAATGTACGTTTTTTTTTACTTTTTTTTTGTGCCTTGAAGTACCCAGCACAATCTGCAGAGCAATATTCTCCAAACTGCCCTCCTTCTTCAGGAACCATCTTTGAACATTTAGCGCAATGTTTATGTGGGAAAACAGTGGATTTACTCTTATATTGATCATATTTCGACATTAAATTCAATTAATGAAATGTGTGATTCGACTTTAAATTTTAGGTTTATTTTGTTTTTATCAAAAATACTAATTGATCTTTTGATAAAGCAAACTTATAATAAATTTTTTAATTTATGTCGATTTCCTTAACATAATAATTTAGATTAGAGATGAACAGACGTGGGATTATATAATTTAGTTGAGCAATTACTTCCTAATGAATTTTCTATTTATCAATTCATGGCAGTTTTAGATATGGATCGCGGAGATGCAAGAGAAGCACGAAATATATTAAAACAATTCTTTCAACGTGGATATATTACTCGAATTTCAAAAAACATGTATTCGAAAACAATTTTTAACAAGAAATAAATTATAAATAAATTTTTTATTTAATTTTTACATTATAAATTAGATTCTTAATGAATATCTGCCTTTCTTGTGGTAAATGTTGTTATAATACTGAAATGGAATTAAGCAATCAAGATATTAAAAGGATTGAAGATCAGAATACTTTGGGATTTAAAAGAGAAGATTTTTGCTTTAAAACAGATGGGTTCATTAAAATAAAAAATATTGATAACCATTGTATATTTCTGGATCCCGAAACAAACTATTGTAAAATTTACTTAATTAGACCAACAGGTTGCAAATTTTATCCTTTAATTTTCAATCAAGAAAAAAATAAGTGTGTTATTGATGATGATTGCCCGTATAAAAAATTATTTTTTACACATAAACCAATATTTCAAAAAAATTGTAAAGAATTAAGAAAATGGGTCAATAATGAATTATTTAACATTTCAGATTAGAATAATATTGTAAAAAAGCATTTTTTATCTCGTTCTTCATTTTTTCCATCTTTGCATTATTTATTTTTAATGATCTTCTTTCTGTAATAATTTTTAATGAAATTTCTATCTGTTTAATCCAAAAATTAGCTGTTTCTTCAGTATTTTCATGATTAGGGATAATTTTGGAATTTGATCTTTTTTTTAATAATTGATACGAATTTAAAAAATAAATCATCCGGTTTAATTGATATTCAATAGCTGATCCTTCAAAAATACCAGGATAATTATCAATGAAAGAAACCATAATATTCGAGATATCTCTGATAGTGTCACCTTCATGAATTTCTTCATAATCAACCAAAAATAAATTTTGTGATTTTGAAAAAATAAAATTCCTTAATCTAGCATCACCTAAAACTAATCCTTGCTTATCTAGATTGAATACATAGTGAGCTAATAGTTTTAAGGATTTATCTGACAATTTTTGAGCCATGAGTAAATCAAAATAATTTTCTCCCGGGATAAATTCATAGATTGCGATTCCAGGACTTGAAAAAATTAAATTGGGTAGGTTTTTATTACCAAAAAGAGTTTTTAATTTCAAATGTTGATTAATTTCATTGTTCCAACAATCGATATAATTTATAATTTTGTCATTGAACAATTTTATAACAATTTCATTAGAGCTCCCTGAAAATTTTGAATTTTCAAATGATAAAAGCTCTGTTTTAATTACAAAATGCTTCTTACTATAAAATTTAGTGCACTTATTTTGATTTAATTGAAAATCTTTACCATCCAAGTTAATTGTGCTTAAAATTTTATTAATTATTTCTAAACAATTCATCGAAATTTTTTCATGCTTCATAGAAAAACTCAGTAATATTTAATCAGTAGCGAAATTTATAATATTTAATTATGACCAGCAATTTGATAAGTTCAGATTCTAAAAGGTTATATGTTGAGAAAATCAAAAAAGGGACTGTAATTGATCATATTAAAGAGGGTTTTGCAATATCAGTCTTAAAAATATTGGGATTGGAAGGTAGAAATGGTACACTTATTACAATTGGTATAAATGTTAAATCAAATGTCTCTAGTAGTGGTCATAAGGATATTCTTAAAGTGGAAAATATTTACCTAGACGAAAAACAAATTCATCAAATAGCGCTAATATCTCCTGAATGCAAAGTGTCATTTATTGAAGATTTTCATGTAAAAGAGAAATTTGTTGTAAAAATTCCTACGACTATTAAGGGAATTATAAATTGTCCAAATGAAAATTGCATTACAAATGTAGAAAGAGAACCTGTAAAAACAGAATTCAAAGTTTTATCGGAAAAACCCTTAAAAATTGCATGTAATTATTGTGAACGATTACTATATAAGGAAGAAATCCTTCGTATGGCAGAAAAAAATTAATGAATGTGATTTCCATAAATTTTTTTGATATTTTTACCTAAATTAAGTATCTTGATAAGAGGAATTTAACAACCATGGCTAAGAAAAAAAAATATATTGTTAGGCATAAAGCTAAAGAAAAAGAAGAAGAGAAGAAAAAAAAATTATCTATGGAAGAAAAATTTTATTGGAGTAGAGCAATTACAGGATTATTATCTGGAGTTCTTGGAGCATGGCCAATTCAAATAGTTGGATGGTGGATGTTTTTATACATGATGTGTTTCCAATTTATATTCCCCTTTTTCTTAAGTTTTGTAGTTTTTCGCTTACCGTATAAAAAAGGTAAATGGGATTGGAAAAATATTTCAAAAACTGGTATTGGAATTAACTTCTTCATTTTTCTATTTGCATCTACAGCAGTTCATACAATTGTTATTTACCCAGAATGGAAGGATCAGCTTCATAATCCAGCAGATACCAATGAAATTTTTATAAATGATGAAATTGCATATGTAGCTGATGGGGCTAATGGATTGTTAATTTTAAATATTTCAAATATAAATGACCGAACTTTACTAGGAAAATTTGAAACTGAGGGAGCTGCAGAAAATATTATAGTAACGAACGATACAATATATTTAACGGTAGAAAATTTTCTTTATCTAATGGATTCATCAGATCTATCAAATCCAGTGGAAATAAACCATTATAATGCCACCGGATATATCAATGATATCGCTGTAAAAAATGAAATCGTATATCTTACGAATGATGAACAAGGATTAACTATTCTTGATACATCAGATGATGACCTCACTTTAATTGGTGATTTCAATGTAGAAGACTCTGCATTTCAATCTATTATTATTGAAAACGAAGTTGCGTATATTACTACGAGAAGTCATGGGTTTATTATTTTAAATGTTTCACAACCTAATAAGCCACAAATTTTAGGTCAATGCGATTTAATTGGTTCTCTCAATTCTATTTATATTAATGGAACAATGGCTTTTATTTCTGCAGAAGATCAGGGAATTCATTTAGTAAATATAACTAATCTTGATGATCCTGGGCGAATTAATACTTATAACACTACTGGTAATTCAACCAATGTATTAATTGACGGAAAAATAGTTTATATCTCGGATAATATAGAAGGGATTATAAAATTTGAGTTAAATAATTATTCGGATAAACCAACAGATAATACAACTCATAGATTAAATGGAATCGCTAAAAAGATGTTAATTGATGATAATAATTTGTATGTTTCTGAAGGTACTAAAGGAATTGAGATCATTAATCTATCTGAATTTGGAACTGAAGAAGAAATTCCAGAAGATTCTTCAATATCTTTTGGTTGGGGATGGATAATTTTCTCATTTCTTTCAATTGGGTTAATAATTATAGGAACCAATAAAAAAATCAAGAGAAAAATTTTCTAATTGATCCTATAGATTTTTTATATTCATCTAAATTGGAAGAGCGACATGGAAGGAAAAAATCCAAAATTACTAAAAAAAAATATAAGCAACATTGATCTCTATGTTTTATCCTATGAATTTGATAAAATACTAAAAGATGGCTTTATATCAAATATTTATGAGATACCAACTAAAGATGGAAAGACAATCTTAATAAAATGTAGAACTAAAGATGGTAAAAGAAATATTATTATCGATCCAAAAACAAGAATAAACTTTACTAATTTTGATTACCCGGTACCACCTTTTCCATCACAATTTATTATGGCACTAAGAAAATATATGAAAGGGAGAAGGATTCAGAGGATATATCAACATAAATTGGATAGAATAATGATATTTGAATTGAAATCTTCTGATGGTGATCCTTGGAAATTTATAATAGAGCTTTTTGGTGGAGGCAATTACATTCTTGTTGATGGTCAAGGGCTCATTTACATGGCTAAGAAATATAAAAAAATGAAAGATAGAGCAGTCCTTGCCAAAAAAGAATATTTATATCCTCCCTCTAGAGGAATTGATATCTGGGATATTACAGAAGAAATTTTTATCGAATCTCTATCTACTAACAATGAAGAAATAGTTCGTAATATTGCACGTAGATTTAATATAGGAGGATATATTTCGGAAGAGATTTGTCATAGAGCAAAAATTGATAAAAAAAGAGAATCTTCTAGTTTGACTGAAGAAGAATTATCTAATTTATATAATTCAACCAGAAATATAGTTGATAACATTAAGAATAAAGTAATTGCTCCTCGAATTATACTAAACTCAGATAAAAAACCAATTGGTTTTGAACCTTTTACTCTTGAAATTTATTCGAAATATCCCTTTGTTATGAAAAATAGTTTCAATGAGGCTATTGATGACTATTTTTCTCAATTTGACTCAGAAGACTTATTTTCAGGGGAGCTCAAAGTATCAAAAAAAAATATAAGCAAAACTGAAAAAATTCTAAATAAGCAAAAAGAAAAAGTCGAAGAATCTAAAAAATTACGATCAAAATCCCTTGAGCATGGCCATCTAATATATCAATACCTAACAGAATTAGATAATTTGATAAATACCATAATGACTCAAAAAAGGATAAATAAAAGAAGTTGGAATGAAATATCTGAAATTCTAGAAAGAGGTAAAGTAAAAAAAATCGCTGAATGTCAAATATTTGATAAAATTTTTGCAAAAGAAGTAAAACTTCAAATAAATTTAGAAGGAGAAAAATTTAAAATAGATTTAAAGAAAACTGCAATTGAAAATGCTCAAATTATTTATTCAAAAGCAAAAAAGGCAAAAAAAAAGATAATCGGAGCCAAAAATGCTGCAAAAGTTACTGAGGAGAAAATATTAGAACAAAAGGAAAAACATCTTCAGGTAGAAATGAGAAAAGCAATTCTTCTAAAAAAACCTAAAGAGAAATGGTATGAAAAATTTCGGTGGTTCATTTCAAGTGATAATTTTTTAATCGTTGGTGGTAGAGACGCTTCATCTAATGAAAGCATAGTAAAAAAACATATGAATAATAATGATCTTTTTTTCCATACTGATGTTAGAGGAGCTTCAGTTTGTATAATAAAAAATGAAATGAATGAAAAGATTCCCGAAACAACGATTAATGAAACTGCAATATTTGCTTCTTGTTATTCTTCAGCATGGAAATTAGGATGGGGAAACGCAGATATATACTATGTTTTCCCAGAGCAAGTATCTAAATCGCCAAAGTCAGGAGAATTTTTGAAAAAAGGTTCATTTGTTATTTCGGGAAAAAAAAAATTTCTAACCAAACCATATTTAGAAATATCAATTGGGGTTAAACTTATTCCTGTAAATCTGAATGAAGATGGGATAAAAATTAAAGATATTAACGAGGAAGAAATTGAAACACCTAAGAAATCAAAAGAAGAAGATGAGGACATTCAATATTTCCCTAAAGTATTCTCTTCTCCATTACAAACAATGAAAAATCAATCATCAAACTATGTAAGATTAAAACCAACAAAACAAAAAAGTAAAACTAGTGCATTAGCAAAAAAGATTATAGAGATTTTTATTAATAAGGCTAATGATCAAGATAAACGATGGATAAGGTTGATTTCAGTAAATGATATCATTCGTTTGATTCCCTCTGGTAGCGGGGAAATTATTCGAAAGTAATTATTTTCATCATTAATATCGTGATATTATAAAAGTGCTATTTGAATATTGGATTCATATAGATAACAAACCTTCACAATATTTATTCAGAAGAATAATGAAATTAATTACTCTTAATTTACCAGAAGCTTATATTGACGGTTTAGAAAAATTAGTTCAAGATGATATTTATCCAAATCGCTCTGAAGCTATTCGATTAGCTGTCCGTGATTTAATACGAAAAGAAAATGCCTATAATCCAATTCCCTAATAACTTAAATAAATCAATTAAAATTAATAAAAAAAAAAAATGGAAATTGTATCAAAAATCAATTTTTTCAATCTTACCCTGAAGAAAATAAAAATATATAATACATATTGTAATTCCAATTGTTGTTATGAAAAAGATTGTAAAGTTTGTGCTAACTTGTAGCAAAGAAATAATAAGAATAACAAACATTTCCTTCCAAGTCATAATATAACCCCTAAATTCTTGAAAGTTCCCAATTGAGATAAAAATAAAGAAGAAAAACAAGATAACTGAAAAGGATTTAAATATTATATCGAGAATATAGATAAATGATGGTGCCCCTTCTCCATCAATAACGATTTGTGCTTCAACTATTTTTTGAACCCATCCTGAGATTAAGCTACCATTAAATATAAATGATATTGCCAAGAATAGAGCAGCTAATCCATAAGTAATAAGAGTGGAAGAAAACATAGTGCTTTTTACTTTAGTTTTACGAATTTCTAATTTTTTTAATTTCTCTTCTCTAATTTTTTTTTCTTTTTTTATTTTAGGCAAATTATTCTTCCTCCATAATTTTGTTTTGTGGGTTTTTTGCTCTAAATGTTATTAAAAATACCCCATAAACCCCAAATATAACAGAAACAGAAATTAAAACAATCATCATATATAATTCAGTATTAAAATTATATTCTCCTATTTCTTCTTGTGTTGAAAGCCCTTTTAGCCCTATCTGAATCGATATTGCTTCTGAGACAGTTTCTTCAGATGCAGTATTATTTATACCAAGTTTAATAGATATTTCTTCAGATATTTTAATAGAACTATCTTCAACAATACTTTCATTAGAAGGTTGAAAACCAATTTTAAATTCATAATATCGGTATGTTGTATCATTTCCAAATAGAGCCTCACCTTCAAACCCTTCATCAACAGAATCCGGTAAATATGTTACATTGTTTTCTGTATAATAATCCGAAGAGGTTGAGGAT
>JAUWPK010000232.1 GCA_030611625.1 Promethearchaeum sp.
ATAAGGGTCAATTTTTTAAGTCCCGTAGTTTATTTATAATTATAATGGTTAAAACGCATGATGATGGTCCCCAGGAGCAAAAAAAGCAGTTACGGGTTAGAAAAAAAGAGCATACGAAACATGTAATTCTTGCTAAAGCCGAGATATTATTCGCCAAAAAACCATTAGAGGATGTGTCAATCGAAGACATTGCCGAGGCTGCCTTCATAAGCCGGACAACGATCTATAATTATTTTAATAATAAAAATGCTATCTTCTTTGGGGTGGGAAATAAAGTCTTCCAGGAACTCAACCAACGTGTTTCAGCAATGCTCGATCCCAAGATGACAGGGAAAGACCAAGTTCTCCGGCTCTGCGACCAATCTTTCAAAGACAGCACCAAAAACCCGATCATCCTCAAAATTACAAATGAATATTTTGTACATACAGATAAATTGAATATCGCACCTGAAGCCGTAATGAATGAACTTAACACCAAATTAGGAATATCAAATTTGAAAAAGCTGATCAATAATTCATCTACTTTCGAAGAATTTAATCTTGAAGAATTATTTGAAGAACCTTCCTACATCGAATTTGTGATCCGGTTGATGAGAAACGGCTATTTATGGCAAAAAGCAATCACCAAGGGTCGGGAAGATAAAACAATTCAAAATACAATGGATAATGATGAATTAATGGAATATCTGAGTATTTTAATTAATGGTGTTTTATCCGAGATTAATTTAAGACGAACTATTAAGGATCGAGTCGGAATCACAAGAGATACCATTATGAATCGCACTTTAGCTCAAATTTCCCACTTTCTTGATAACTAATTACTTACATTATTTTTTAAGTGTTCCTTTTGGATTAAATAAGAAGAAATAAAAAATAATAATTTGAAATCAATTATTATCTTAATTTCGATTTAATATTATTCATTATAGGAGTATATTCCCTGATTTGTGCACATTCGGGTTCTCGAAAGGGTAAAATTTCATATATTCCCGCTTTCACGCGATAATCATTCAGTAATTCCAAAAAATTTTCATCAGTTGATAAAAATGAAGGAAGATCTAATATTCCTTTTGATGGATTAAAATCTAGTTGGTCTTTTGGCATTTTGGAGTCATTCAATAGTGTATCATATAAGGTCTTAACTTCTTGAACTGAACCTTGTATTTGTAGGAATAATAAACAACCATCATCTGAAATTTCTTCATACTCTTTACGGATGTGATTTGCACGCCTTAAATATCTCTCCCTTATCTGAACACCATCTTTAACAGCAGCTGGGCAGAAGTGTATTGTTAAACCACCTCGAGGACGAAATTCTTCTAAAAATCTTAAAGCATATCTTCTTGAACCATCAACTGCAGCAATTGAATTCTCTTCTAAATGGAAATTCCTTTTAATCAATTCATTTTGATTAGGTGCACAAATTTCAAATTCATTTAAGTTTAAAAAATCTGCTCCAATCATATCAAGATGGTCTGCTAGCTTTAAGAGATACATAAAATTCTCCTCTGTAGGTATAACTGGAACTTCTCCTGCAACGGTGTATTTTCGACCAGTTGCAAATTCTATCCTAAAGAAATTTTTTTCACTGGGATGAAATCTGAGATCGTCCAAACCCGCAGCTTCTAATTTATTTGCCGTAACTACATCAAAATTCGTTCCTGATGTATATAAATGAATGTGGAAATCATCACCCATCTCAATTTTCATAGCCTGAATTATTGCTACTACCCTATCTCGTTTTGCTGGGGATGATAAAGGGTCTCCGCCAGTAAAACTCATACCTTTAGCGTCAATACTTTTTGCTTCATATACAAGTTTTTCAACCGTCTTTTTAATTGAGTTAAAATCTTTAATTGGAATTTCATCAGCAAAATGAGCGTTAGGAGATCTTCTCTCAGGTGATATCGGACAGTACCATTTACAATGTGAGGGATGGGCACAATCACCTCCCATGAAATATACTAATTTCATTCCTTTCATACATAAATCGCAACCGGTGGGCAATGATCCGACTACCCAACTGCCTGCTGCTTCTAAAATGGAATTTCTTTTATTTGGCGGTATTTTCATCACTTGATTTCTATATCTTTTTTATTTTCTATTCAATCTTCTTCTGATTAGTGGATTATGTCTTGCAATTTTACGCAATTCTTCCTCAATATTTTCATTAAGACCTATTTCTTTATTTAGAAATATTCCAGTTCTCCCAATTTTGTCTCTTCTTGTTAAAACTCTAATCCTTTGATCAATCATTGATTGAGATATTCCTAAAATTTTAGCAGCTTCATATTGGCGTTCAATTAAGGGACTTTCTTTATGTCCTTCTTCATCTGGTTCAATTAGGATTAAACTTTTGTTAACACCTGGAACCCTTATATTATCTAGTAATTCTTTGTGGTTTAAAGCCCCCCCAAACCTATAAAATTCAAAAGGTGAGGAAGTAAAGTCTGTTAATAATGATGTAATGCATATATCTCCTTCTAATTCAAAATGTGCTTTTATTATGTCGTTTGGTGTTGCTTGTATTAATTTTTTATGATTTAGGGTGAGATTAGTTTCATCCAAAAATAGTTCCACTCGATAGCTAGGGATTTGAGTAAATAGAATTATATCAATATCACTTTTTGGAGTTATATCACCCCGTGCTACAGAACCATAAGTAAGTGAATCAATTCCATGATGAGCAAAAACAGAAGTAACCTTTAAAGCATGTTTTCTTAAATTATCCAATAGTTTCAAGTGTTCTGGGGGATATTTTACTATACCTTCACCTGTTCGATTAATTTTTACCCGACCCATAATATTACCATTTATCTTTTGTTCTGTTCAATTTTTTTAATTTCTCGTAGGATAACTCCAAGTACAATTGTTTCATTCCTGAAAAATGCCCAATTACCTTGGGTGAATTGGGATACATCGTTTTTAGATATTCTTAGATAATTTTTCTGATAATTTATCAGGTTTTTCTCACCGTCTTTTGATAACCAAGATTGACTGGGTTGAATAAAATGGATTTTTTTCGGAGCATTATTAGAAATTGTTGACTTATCATTTATAATTGGATTATTGGCAATACTATTAAAAACTGGGGAGGATTTTTTATAAATTTTTTTTCTATATATAATGAATCGTAATTTGGAAAACCAAATACCTGTAAATGGGATAATTTTCCAAATAGGTCTAATATCACTCCATTTCAAGGTAGGACGGATTAGAATCCATGATATTTTTAAAAGATCTTTATTAATTGGTTGATTTTCATTAAATCCCAATAGTTTGAAAACCGGAAAAATGGACCAATCAAATAAGATAACAGTTGAAAAATGTGCATCTATGAGAAATTTCTCAAAATTTGAACTAAATTTCGCTCCATCTATTTGATTTCTACAAAAATCTTGCACATTGTTTTTATCCAATAATACTACATCATGCCCTAACATAGTAATTGCGGTTGCTAAATGATTGCCCATTTTGATATTATCCATTAAAGGCGGGATTAGTAAAATTCTATCATATCTTGGTGAATTTTCACTCTTTCTCTCTGTGTTTTCTACGGTTTCAAGAGGATTTGATTTATAATAAGTGTGGTACTTAATTCCATTATAATCCCACTCTCCCTCTCTTACATGACTAATTTTAATGGAACCCCAACGTGTCAATCTGCGAATAATCCGAATTAAAATTATAAGGAAAAGTAAAACAGCAATTTCAACCGGCATCCATTTAAACCAATCGATTTCAATCCATTTAAAAAGAATTGTCAAAAACATATCACTCTTAGTTTATTTATTAATTAATTATTGATTAAACTTGCTGGTTTTAGGGGAGGCAAGGTTTTAAAGAGGAGAGTTTGTCCCTCTTCATAATATTTTTTTAAAATTCCATTGTTCATTAATAGAATTTCTTGTTTATCCGAAGATAATGGTTTAAAACCCATGGATATATATGCATTCTCTGCCCAATCTGCTGATTTATTTACAAAAAGGCGTATTTCTTTTAATTGATCAGTTTTTGCACGCATTTCCAAGAATTGCATTATTCTCTTTCCATATCCTTTTCGATGAAACCCAAATTTTATATAAAAATAGCCGATATATGCAAAATCTCCAAGATTTTGATAGGAACCCATTCCAACATATTCCTTATTATCTCTAACTAAATAAAATTCTCGATTAGGGAAATTCTGTTCTGCCCATTGCTTATTTACGAAATGTTCATTGTGATCTTCCGGAATTAAGAGAATTTGTTCATACAATTTATAATTACTATTAATTATTTCCCGAATTTCATCCATTAATGAAATTGAAGCACGAATTATTGAAAACATTTTTTCTATGTAAATAAAGTTTTACAAATTACAAAAATTTAATTAAGCTCATTTATTTTATCAGAATATTTCTTATTTCAACAATTTCCTATTTATTTTAAAAAATTACAAAAATCCAAAGGTTGTGGGAAATTAGTGGGGAAATATGTGTGGACTACAAGCAATTAAATAGAACTTGCGATCAAATATAATTGTTCAACTTTTTTCAACCAAATTTCAACCAAATTTCACCGAATTTCACCAGTCCTATAGGTTAAAAAACCATGATAATGAATTCTTTTCCAAGCACAGAAAAATGCTGCACAGAGCCAGATATTATCGCCACAGATGATGGATTCATAGTTTGCAGAAACTGCGGAGTAGTTATTTCACAAGAACTTGTATCAACAGAAAGGAGAGCTTACACTGCAGATGAAGTCAGAAGTCGCAGGCGCACAGAACCTCGTTGGAGAACTTATGGTCCAAGAACTATTATCGGTCTAAACAAGGTTGATTCTAAGGGTCATCACCTTGATTCAAAAAAAACCCAACTATTTAACAGGTTATCTAAGATTCAGGGTTCGCTAATCAATTCAATCGAGAGAAATTTCTGGGAAAGTAAACCTAAACTCACAAACCTATGCCTCAAACTTCAAATTCCTAGTTTTGTCCAAGAATCCGCTTGGAGCATATATACACAAGTAGCCAAAAAGAAACTAACAATGGGGCGTAGCATCGAATCTTTCGTCACAGCATCGCTTTATGCGGCTATACGCATCCATAATTTTCCTCGGTTGTTGGAAGAATTGGTAGATGTTGCCATTATCTCAATTCGCTCCGTGCATAGGTCTTTAGGTTTGATAGTGAGATTGGTTCTTCCGGAAATGGGATTGAAATATAAGCCGATATCTCCAAACCCCTTAATATATCGTTTCGGAGCGGAATTAAACCTTTCAATCAAAACTCAAAGACATGCTTACGATCTATTGAAAACTGCATCTAATAAAGGGTTGGCAAAAATGGGCAAAGATCCCAAAGGAATAGCTGCTGCAGTGCTCTATTTAGCGTCAAAGAACAAGGGAGAGAAAAGGACACAAACCCAAATTGCTTCTATTGCCAGAATTACCGAAGTGACCTTACGAACACGCGCAAAACAGATCAGAAATAAACTGCAAAATATTCCCACTAAGTGATTCGAACTAATAGTTCTATGCTTTTTTTCACCCAATGGTTTTATAAACCGACAAATCAATTATTTTACATGTCTTACATTGGTTATGTTCTTCTTGTAGTTGGTATCATCTTACTGGCACTCATCGGCAATTTTTTGTCTACCATGATGGCTGCTAAATCCCAAAAAATCCTTTTGGAAGAGAAAATCCCCGAAATCTTTTGCTTACGAGATGGTCAAGTGAATTATTATGCAATCCGCATCAAGGAATCGATTATTCTGATTGATACAGGATACGGAAAAAAACTAAAGTCACAATTCAAGCAGTTGGGGTTACAAATAGATAAGGTTTCGGATATCTTTTTAACTCACATCGATCCGGATCATAGTGGAGGATTACCGCATTTTCCCAATGCAAAGGTGTATATATCTCCGGAAGAGCGCCAAATGACCGACGGTTCAACTCTGAGATTTAAATTTCCGAAAGTATATGGGAAGTTGGACCGTCCTAACATGATTGATTTAACGATGAATTCCCAGTTAAATATTGAAGGAATTTCCATTCTACCAATACCTACACCTGGTCATACTCCAGGTCATACCGCCTATCTTGTCAATGATACCTATTTATTTACAGGAGATACTATTCGGTTGAAAAAGTCCGGAAAAATTATTC
>JAUWPK010000191.1 GCA_030611625.1 Promethearchaeum sp.
CAATAATTTCCGCCCACTTTCGAAAAACTTTTTTTGTATGAAATACTAAATAATTCACAGAATGAAATACTAAATAATTCACAGAATGAAATACTAAATATATAATTCACGGAATTCATATGATATTCCATCTTTATTATCAATGAGAGTAAATCGGCGAAATCTATGAGCAGAACTTTGAAAAGATACGATGAATATATAAAAGCTGAAAAAAAAATTAAAATTGGTTCAATTTTCATCACGAGATATGAGCGTAGCAGGATTATCGGTGCCCGCGCATTGCAAATCGCCTTTCAAGCAAGCCCATTTTTAGAAATCCCTAAAGGAATTATTGATCCCCTTGAAATCGCAACATATGAACTTGAACATAAAATGTTGCCAATCACCATTCGAAGACACTTACCTAATGGGACCAGCCAAGATGTTCCAGTAAAATGGCTGGTTAATGAACGTTATTAAATTTCTTATTTAAAGGGGCGTAGACTAGTGGTTATTTCGCCACGCTCACACCGTGGATGTCACGAGTTCAATTCTCGTCGTCCCTATTCATTAAAATGAAACGAATTTTGTCGCCACCTTTACAATAGTTTTAAAAATGTGAATTTAGTACTATTATTTGATTGTAAATATAAATAATAATCAGTGATATGTATGAAAAATATTTTCATAACACTAAAGGACATGAATGCATGTAACTTATTCCTTGAAGGTATTGAAGCTGTGAAACTTGACGAGGATTTGAAAGAAAAGGGACCTTTTACTATAATTGCACCTGTTGAAGATGCAATTAGAAAACTACCTGAGAAAACAATATTTAAACTATTTCACAATAAAGAGGTATTAAGAAAAATCTTTTCCAACCATATTTTTCCTGGAAAACATTCTTCTTATGATCTATCACACCGAAAGACAATTCCCACATTGGAGGGAAATATGCTTGAAATCTTTCAGAACGGAGAGAAAATTGGAGCAGCAAATATTCTTGTTAAAGATATTATGGGTACAAATGGAGTAATTCATATAGTAGATAATTTAGTAATTCCCGATGATTTATTTGACTTTATGGTTTGATACAAATTTGTTTTTCTTCTTGTTCTTTCTTTTTTCTCTTCTCTTTTAATTTCTTTCTTAAATTTTAAAAAAAACAAATCCTTCTAAATCTTAATGGAATTTGTTATTCACGAAATGGAAGAGAAAGATTTACCTAAAGTTCAAGATGTATGGCGTGCGGTTAATATAGATTTAGCATTTTCAGATAAACATGAAGAATTGGTAAAGATGATAAAGTTTAATCCAGGATTATGTTTGGTTTTGAAGGATACATTAAAGAGTGATATTCTCGGAGCAGTATTAGGGGGTTTTGATGGTCGACGGGGGTGGATTCACCATCTAGCGATACATCCTTCAATTCAAGGTAAGAAATATGGCACTTTACTGATGGATGAACTATTACGAAGATTTGAAGAAAGAAATGTAGCAAAATTAAAAATTGAAATCTTTAAATCAAATAAAGATGTCATTAAATTCTATAAAAAATTAGGCTGGGAACATCGTACTGATTTATCTACAATGAGTTTAACCTTAAAAGAATAAGAAAATAATTGCATTTTGCTTCTCTACATTAGAATTCTAAATTTCAAAAGACTTGTTCTTTTCCGAGTTCGGTTAAAATATATACATCGTTGATTTTTGATTCATATTGCACTACTTCGTATGATAAATATCCCAATTTTACCAGATTATCTAAGATTTCTTTGATTTCCTCTTGTTTATAGAGTTCCATTCCCATTTGAATCCTACTTTGGTTAGTAATTATCCATATTCGATCAAGTAACATGCGATTTTTGTTAAATGATGTCAATATAGCTTGCTCATCAGCAGATAATTTTTCTCTGAACTGTTGCTGTTCATCAAATTTTTCTTTTTGAGATAAGATGTCAATCATTCCCCGGTAATCTACTTTTTGCTTTTTTGTCTCTACATGGGTTAAATTAACAAAATCCTTTGCTGTTTTAGATTCTGTTGACCCCTTTTTTGATTTTTCCTTTATCTTTTTTGATTTATCTTTCATTTTTATATCCCACTAAAATAATATTATTAAATAACAATTCATCAAAAATAATAATATTGATCAATAAAAACCTTACTTAGCAATAAAAATGTCAAAATCAGTAATTATTAAAAACGGGAAAGAAATTATTCTTCGTTTGATTGAAGAAAAAGACCTTGAAGGAATTTGGGATAACTTCAATCAAGTTGTTGAAGAAAAAATCTATCTACCCGTATATACTCCTGTTTTAAATAAGTGGGAAAAAAATTCATGGTATGATAATTTGACTCAAACTAACAATATCTGCATAGTCGCAGTTGATAACAAATTATCTTATCCAAGAAAAATAATAGGACAGCTAACAATAGAACATTTGCAGTGGGAAGCGGCTAAGCATGTAGGGATTTTAGGGATTATTGTTCAGAAAAAATATCGAAATTTGGGTTTGGGTTATCAATTAATTGAATATGGAAAAGAAATAGCGATAAAGCATGGGAATGGAAAAAAAAAATTGATTCTCTCTACTTTTGCTACAAATAAGCAAGGTTTGAATCTTTATGAAAAATGTGGATTTAAAATTGTTGGAACCTATGAAAAACAGTATTTAATTAACAAAAATTATGTTGATGAAATTCTAATGGAAAATTGGATAGGTAAAAAACAATAGAAAAAATAAATTCAGTGTTTAAAAACATTTTTATAACTTTAGCTCCACAAAGTATATCATGAGTTCAAGTAATACTTGTCCATTTTGTAGTAAATGGTTACGAGGAGGTAGACATAGGAATTACATAAAATGCTACCGATGCAACATTAAGGCTTGTTTACAATGTTCAAAATTGGGTTTTTGCTTAGAACATTACAATGAATTATCAGATGTTCAAAAAATGAAAATCAAATCAAATCATTCACTTTTTAGATTTTTAGCAGTGATAATCCCAATTTTAAGTCCATTTATTGTTATACCCATTGCTTTATTAAACTCAGATCAACTCAGAGAAGCTTCAGAAAGTGAGATATTTCTATTTGCGATAATTTTTGGTCTATTGTTAGTTGCTCATATCTTTCTAATGAATTATATAAAAAGGAGGAAAGTTCAAAAAATATTGCAGGGATTTGGAGCTTAATGTGCAATATAAATTCAAAGAAAAATTGGTTGAGCAATTCATAGCAGAAAAAAAATTTTATATTATAAAGTTCCTAAACAATATCATGAATTCAAGAAATATATGTCCATTATGTGGTAAACGATTACATGGAGGAAAATTTAAGAATTACATAAGATGTTATGTTTGCAGAATTAAGGTTTGCAGTAGCTGTTCAAAATATGGTATTTGCTTAGAACATTACAATGAATTATCAAATTCCCAAAAAGAGAGAATTAAATCGAATAATACCAGTTATATCGTTTTTGTAGTAGTATTCCCTGTTTTACTCCCATTAGTGATAATACTCATTGCTTTATTAAGCCCAAATATTTTCACAGATATTCCAAGGGATACCGTAAAAATATATGCAGCAATTTTTGCTATATTTCTAATGGTTTATATTTTAGTGATGATGTTATTAAAAGATAAGAAAGTTCGTAAAATACTGCAAGAATTTGAAGTTTAATACTTAATATATTTGAGAATTACTTCATTCAAACTCAATCGTTGCTGGGGGTTTATTCGAAATACCATAGGAGACGCAATTGATTCCTTTTACAAAAAAAATTAAATATAATTTCTCAAAAACATTTTTATTCAGCAAATTCAACATATTATATCATGAGTGAAAGCGATACATGTCCTTCTTGTGGTAAACCTTTATATGACGGTAAATATAGGAATTTTATAACTTGTTACGTTTGTAAAGTTAAGTTTTGTAAAAGTTGTTCTAAAAATAGTTTTTGTTTGGAACATTACAATGAATTAACTGATGTTCAAAAGAAGAAAATCAAATCAAACAAGATCTTTTTTATCGTTTTTGGATTTGTACTCCCCGTACTATTGTCATTGATGATTATTCCTATTGCTATATTATTCCCAAATATTTTCATTGGAATTCCAGAAAGCACAATAATAATATATGTTATAACTTTTATTGTTTTACTAGGTGTTTATATAATTTCGATGCAGTTTCTGAAAGATAAAAAAGTTAATAAAATATTGAAGGGATTTGTAGTTTAATAAGTAATATAGTTAAGAATTATTTTATTCAAACTCAATCGTTGCAGGGGGTTTATTCGAAATATCGTAGACGACGCGATTGATTCCCTTAACTTCATTGATAATTCGGGTACTGATTTGTTCGAGGACACTCCAATCAAGTTTAGCGAAATTCGCTGTCATAGCATCAATCGATTCAACAATGCGTAGTGCGCATAGGTATTCATATGTACGAAAATCACCCATAACACCTACAGATTTAACAGGTAAAAAAACAGCAAATGCTTGCCAAATTTGCTTATAAAGCCCCGCATTTATAATTTCTTCAATAACAATTGCATCAGCTTCCCTAAGAATATCAAGTTTTTCCTTAGTAATTTCTCCTATACATCTAACAGCTAATCCAGGTCCTGGAAAAGGATGGCGTTCAATTAATTCTTGGGGCAATCCTAGGATATTTCCCAATTTTCTCACTTCATCTTTATATAAATCCTTTAGAGGTTCTATGATTTTTAATTTCATATTATCTGGGAGTGCTAGATTGTGATGAGATTTAATTTTGCTTGAAATTTTACCACCTTGTCCGGCTTGGGATTCAACTCGATCTGGATAGATAGTTCCTTGGGCAAGGTATTCAATGTTTTGATGCGTTTTCTCTAATTTCAATGCAGTTTTTTCAAAAACTTTGATAAATTGGTGGCCAATTATTTTTCTTTTTTCTTCAGGATCCTCTATTCCCTTCAATGCATCAAGAAATTCATCTTCAGCATCAACATAGTGAAAATTTTCGAATTTTAATTGATTTTGAAACCAATCACAAACTTGTTCAACCTCATTTTTACGTAAAACGCCATTATTTACAAAAATTGGATGAACTCTATCCCCAACAGCTTTTTTAAGAAGTAATGCAACAACCGACGAATCAACCCCTCCGGATAAACCCAAAATTATCTGTTTTTTTCCAACTTCTTTCTGAATATCAATAATTGCACTCTCTATCCAATCATCAATTTTCCAATTTTGTTGTGTTTGACAGATATCTATAATGAAATTACGGAGTATTTCCTTTCCATGAACTGTATGGTAAACTTCAGGATGAAATTGAAAACCGTATATTTTTTGATTGATATTTCCCATTGCAGCAATGAGGCATGTATCAGTGGACCCGAATACTTCAAAATCAGGAGGTAATTGCTCAACTTGATCGCCATGAGACATCCACACGATTTCTTTGGAATCCAGATTTTTGAAAATGTAATCGTTGCGTTTTACTATAAATTCGGTTTTTCCAAATTCCTTTTCTTTATGTGCAACCACTTTTCCCTTATAATATTGTCCAATAAGGTGGTGGCCATAACATAAGCCTAATAGCGGGATCTTTCCTTCGATGTATTCATAAAACTCTTGTTTAAGATAGGGAGCATCCTTTTCATATACTGATGAAGGGCCTCCTGAAAGGATAATTCCTTTTGGGTTTAAATTTTTAATTTTTTCAAGAGATGCATTATATGGTAATATTTCAGAATAAATTCCTAACTCACGAACGCGTCTTGCTATTAAATGAGTATATTGCCCACCAAAATCTAAAACTAGTATAAGATCCATTTTAATGATATAATAAAAAAATTGTTAATACTAAATTTTTTGATTTTATTCAGAAAAATGAAAATAATAAATACTAAGCAAAAAGGTTTTATACTTGAATTTTTTGAATTTATTCAGTGACTATAATGATTTTTGAAAAAACAGTGAAAGTAACAAACAGAGGTATGATTTGCATACCTGCTTCTCTTCGTAAGAAATATAATATTAAAGATGGAGATCATATTAGTATAATCGAAGATGAAGATGGAATGAAGATAATTCCTATCGAAGGTATAGATTCACTTCGAAGTAGATCAATATCTGCAAAAAAAATGCTTGAGATTATGGAAGAAGCCAAGAAAGAAGAATTGGAGTTAGAATATTAGATGCAACAAGAAATATGTTTAGATACTGGACCAATATATCTAAATTATGCAAAAAATCCTCCAACCAAGATAGAAAAATTATTCGAAAATATAAAAAAGAAAAATGTAGAGGCTTATATTGTTACCCCGGTTTTAGCTGAAGTTTATAAACATTTATGCGTCAGTAAAGGTAAAGATTTTGCTCAGTCTAGTATAAATAACATCTATGAAAGATATCCGATAAATATTGTTAACATTAATAAATCACTTACTATAAAGGCAGGTTATTTAAAGTGCAATTATCGAAAAGAACTGTCTTATGTTGATTGTTTTGTCATTGCTTTTGGATTAATTGAAGGGATGCCAATTCATACAACAGAGAAGAATTTACCTGATATTCATAAATTGAAAGTAATCACATATTCTTTTTAAAGCGAAAAAATACCACAAGAGAATTATTTAAGCATTATCTAATTAGTGGCCAATTTTACCAGATATTCTTCATAAATTTGCTTTTTGGTTGGATTTCTTTCAGATTCAATTAAATCGTTTAAGATCTCTCCCAAATCTTGCTTAGTTAAATTATCCGAGATGAATTTTTGGAGTTTCGCGTTTTGAGGATTATTTAAGAAAAGTTTGAAAATTTCAGTTGCAGCAGGTTTTCCAATTGCAAGTAATGCTTTAAGGGAAAATTCCCGAACTTCATCATACATGTCGGTCATTTTTCTTGCAAGCATTGGGGCGGCTTGTTTTGATTTTTCCTTTAATTTAGATAGAGCCTTGGCAGCATCTCTTCTTACGTACCAATATTTATCATCTAAAGCAGTAATTAAATAAGCAACAGCAGACTCATCTTTTATTTGACCCATTGCTAATGCGGCTGCACACCTAACAGCACCATCCGATTCATCCTTGAGAGCCTCAATTAGTGCGGGCAAACCTTTTGGGTCTTTTATTTTACCGAGAGCTTTGATTGCTTCTACGATGACGTCGCTGAATTTCATACCCTCTTCTTTTAATTTAACAGATACCTGTTCCTCATCTGTTGATTGGATAATTTCATTTCCCATGGAATAGACTCTTTGATCAGGATCTACCATCTTTACTAAATGTGGGATTGCGCGACTGTCTTTGATCTTTCCTAAACCCCAACAAGCATTTACTCTAACATAATAATCCTCATCATTCAGAGCTTCAATTAAAGTTTCTACAATCAGATCTAAATGTTCTCGATCACCGATTTTACCGAGTGCACGTGCAGCAGAATTTCTAACAACAGGAT
>JAUWPK010000347.1 GCA_030611625.1 Promethearchaeum sp.
TAGAGAGAATTAAATCGGAATTCTTGAAAATTTCTTGAAATTCTTGATTAGTTTGTTCCAAAATTACTCCAGGGGAAGCAGATCCTTCAATAATTTTACAAATTTTAGATAATCCAATTTCATCTGCTTCCGTTTTAGTAATATCATTTATAGCAGGACCGCTGCGTATTGAATACACAAATTGCTTAGAGGGGAATGTTTTAGTAAAGTATTCCAGCATCATTCGATCAAATACAGACTCTCCCGAATTATCCCCAATTATCAGAATTTTTTTTGAATTTTTGAGATCTTCTGCGAATTTATCAAAATCATTAATGCTCAAGTTATCCAAAGAGAAATTCATAATATCTTCTTCGAGGTCTATCTTATGGGGGGTTCCAAAATCAAATGTATTTCCAATTATTGCAATAACTATTACGGTTAGTAAAGGATCTGGTGATTTGTTAATCATTTCTCTTAAAGTTGGAATAAATTTCAACGCTTTTTTGATGTTTTTTTGTTTCATTTTTCGATAAGGATCTTTTTCTCCCATTATTTCTGAAATTGATTGATACAGAGCCTGGCCATAGTATGGCATTTTCTTTTGATTCATTTGGGCTAGTTTAATCATGATTTTCTTTTGAATTTCAACAATTTCAGCATTGGATACCGAAGGTCGCAGTAAATGGAATGCTTTTTCGACTTGGCCTATTAAACATGCTAAACATTGAGGATGTAGATCCATATCTTGTAAAATATTAGGATAAAAAAGAAGATATTGATAAATTGATAACATTTAAATTTTTAAGGATAGAAATAAAAATACCTAATTTTGGTGAAAAATATGGTTCAATATAAAATAATAAATGTGGGTTTTCCTACAACAAAATGGAATATCAATAAGAAAATGGCTGAAATGGAACAAACTCTAAATCAAATGGCTTCAGATGGATGGACACTCAACTTTGCAATCAATCAAGGAATTGTTACCTTAATGATCTTTGAACGCAGTTAAAAATAAGTTTAATCTTGAAATCGATTTTTTTTTATTTTTTACATTTCAAACCTTCATGTCGAACAATTTCAGTAATGGGTATAGAAGTTCTAATTGTCCCAATAAACATGATAAAATGATAAAATTTAAATTTTTAAGCAGTCTCTTAAATTATAGTTTAAAAAACATACAGTGTTTTTAACATGGTTACAACTGCGTCCGTCACAAATAATAATCAATTTTCTTGGGGATTTTGTTTAAAAAATCTCCCTCATGCAGTAGACACTATGTACATTATTATCGAATAAACGCTTTTAGTTCGATTCTTTCTGATACAAAATTCTTGACAGACGCAGAATAATGAATTTCTCGGAAAGAATCATTTTTCAAAAAGGTGTTCCAAGAGCAGTAGAGACGATTAGATAATTAAAATTCTTTGAATATTTTCAAGCAATAACCACTTAGTGATATTTAGATTAATCAGAATCAACCGAACATCCATTAATTAACCTTAAATAAGGCGTCAACCTATAAGAACTTATAATTTATTGTTATTCTTGGTGAAATCATTGAAAAAAAATATTATCATAGAAATTTGGAAGATAAAAATCCAATACTTCAGCAGGTTCCTTGGAAATTTAAACGCACCTGTAAATATGATGAATAATTCAGTGACTCCCCACTGCCTTGTTTTCGTATAAACAGGGAAGACTCGTTGAACCTTATTTGATTTCTTATTAAAGGGTTATTGCTGAATACTTCAAACTTTTAGATTTATTCAAAAACTTCTGTGTCCCCGCATTATAATAAAACGAAATTATAAACCAACGGTACAAATCCGTTCGGGGGCTACCCGAAATAAAAAAAATAAACAAGGGATAAAAAAAATGTCAAAAACTAAAATAGTTGAAAAAGAAATGGTAGACGTAGTTATGTCAGATGACAAAAAATCATTTCAAAGAAATATCCCAATATTATTTGCCCTCAATATACTAATGCGGATACATTTCTTTGGTTCAGTGATGATTCCATTCTTTCAAGACTGGGGTGGTTTAAGCTTCTCTGAAATAATGATCTTGGAGTCGATTTTCACAGGTGCAATATTTCTATTTGAAATTCCTACTGGAACAATTGCAGATAAATTCGGTCGAAAATTAAGTCTCAACCTGGCATATATTACAGAAGTGCTTGCAATATTAGTTTATGTAATGTATCCAAGATTTTACGTGTTTGCAATTGGAGAGATTATATGGGCTTTAGCTTTAGCTTTGAATTCCGGAGCAAATGAGGCAATTATTTACGATACATTACTGGAATTAGGTAGAGAAAAGGAGTCTAAGAAAATTTTTGCACGTATGAGTAGTTATGGTTTAGTAGCAATGATGATAGGAACAATCTCAGGAGGTATAATCGCATCAGTTGGAGGTCTTAAAATTACAATGACACTATCTGCAATTCCATTAGTCCTTGCGTTTGCTTTAAGTTTCTTCTTAAAAGAACCAAGTAAACATAAATTGTCCAAAAAAGAGTCACCTTGGAGAATTTTCCAGAAAGGTTTTAAAAACATAAAGGAAAATAAAGGATTGCGCGGTTTAATTGTGGATATGGTCTTGCTATCTGTAATTGCATACTATGCTATTTGGATCTGGCAAAAAAGATTGATGAATTTAAACGTAGATATATCATATTTCGGTCTGATTCATGCAGGAATGATGCTTATACAAGTCATAGTATTAAATTTGATCATCCCCATGGAAAAGCTGTTTGGATCAAAAAAGAGAGTAATATTATTTACAGGTGCAGGAATGGGAATCGGTTATATCATATTCGGAATCTCAGATAATGTTATAATTACAATAGTGGGGATGTTAATCACTGTGGGGTTGGGTTTTTCGCGCCCTGTATTAATGAAAAACTATATGCAAAAATACATCCAATCCGAGCAAAGGGCTACAACACTTTCAACGGTTTCAATGATCAGGATGTTTGCTTTGATGATCTTAAATCCAGTTATTGGAATTCTTGTTGAAATGAATATGGTTGCAGTTCTTATAAGTTTAGGGTTTGTTTCAGTTATCTGGTGCTTTTTTACCCCAGTATCTGAAGAATATTTACACGATTAACACGATTAGGGAACAACTCTATTCCTTTTTTTTTCTTATTTTTTATGGTTTTTCTCTGAAGAATACATTTTATAAGCTTAATTTCCGTTATTGTTAGAAAAGATAATGATTTAGGAACTTACTGATAAATTTCTATCATGCGGTTTAAAAAAGGGCTTTTATTGATATTTAGTTTAAGCATTTTGGCTACAATCGTAGGAGGAAATTTTCCTTTATATGAAAATAAAATGTCCCCATTCATTTCTCAAAATGATCTATCACCTCCAAATGGAGCAGATATA
>JAUWPK010000031.1 GCA_030611625.1 Promethearchaeum sp.
AGTGCAGGGTATGGATATGGCAAATCTCATTCGAGAGCTACGTCAGTATGCATTTGAAAATGACATCACAATAAAAGGGAAACCGGAAATGCCCGGTTGTGGTTCTATTCTTCAAAATAAATCCGATATCAAAACAAGTCAAAAATCTCTCCCTAAGATTGGTGTTCTTCATTATTTTAAGAATATACCTGATTTAAAAATTATGAAAACTGGAGAAATCGCGTATTTTATCGATGATTTACCCCAACTCCAAAAGAATTATCCCAAATTCAGTGCAGAAATCAATCAAATTCCACAATCTGTAGTTAAAATCTTAAATCTACTTAATATTAAGCCAGTTGTTATCAATATGAAAGGAAGTGGTCACGATGATTTATGGACTGGGGATTATGCTACATTTAAAGCGCTCGCTGAGTTTAATGTTAAAACTTATCGGAAGGCAAAGGTAAAGACTATAGTTATTGAAAATGATGAGGCATATCGAACATGGAAATTTGATTACCCTCGAGTCATTCCAGATTTTGATTTTGAAGTATATCACTTAAGCGAGTTTCTAATGGAACAAAATTTCATCAAAAAATCCGTTCGTAATTTCCCAGTTGATGTTAGTTTCACGTATCATGATTCCAGCAGATTAGGGCGAATGGGTGGTGGGATCTATGATGCACCAAGATTAATTCTTCAAAGTTTGAAGGGAGTTCAGTTGATTGAAATGCAGAATAATCGGGAATATTCGTTTGATTTTGGTTGTACGCCTTATATGCAAATAAATGAAGATACAAAACAGATGTGGATTGATTTTGTTAAAGAAGTCCGTGATACAGGTGCGCAATATTTCATAACCGCGAATCCTAAGACAATCGCTCATTATCATCATGTAAACTCAACCTTATTTAAGGACAGTGATAATACAAGAGTTCCCATGGCCAAAGATTGGGCAGTATTTTTGAATCGTTTTCTTAGGTAATTTAAATCAATATTTTTTCATAAATTTTCATATTTTTCTCCTATTTATTGAAAATAATTTAAACTCTTCTGGATTTAAGTAAACATCTCCCAAATAATTCCATTAAATTAACTTGGTGCTTAAAAACCATTCAAAAATCAAACGATCAGAAATTAATTAACTCAGACCACTCCGTTAAAGAAACATCCTTTATTGTATGGCCCCTTTATTTTCTTCGATTTCTTATTGCACTAACTGTTGCCGGAGTAATGCTTAATATGTTGGTTTTATCTGATATTATTTGGCAAGATAACACATTTTATCCTCTTAAAATGGGAATTTTACTCGGAACCAGAACATGGGGTATGGCTGTTTCTGGATTGCTGATAGGTCGATTAGCTGATAAAATTTCAAGAAAATATTTGCTTATTATCATGGTTTCTCTTATTGCTTTAGGGAGATTTTTAAATGGTTTCGCCCCAACAGGAAAACCAATAAGCTATGGTTATTTTCTTTTTTGTTTTAGTTTAACTGGATTAGGTTTAGGGGGAATTGAACCCATAATTCTTTCATTTACTAATGATGCTTTATCAAAAGAAACAAGATCTCGGTTTTTTGGAATCCAAGAATCAAGTCGACAAGTTGGTGCAACTTTTGGTACGATTTTTAGTGCCTTTCTATTCCAAATGGGTTATTGGAAATTATATTTCTGGATTTCTGGAATTATTTTATTTGTTATCCTAATTATCCTATGGATATTCTTAAAAGAACCCAAAAGAGGGCATCATTCACAAAAAGAATTGTCAGATTTACTAACTTCGACTGATATTGTTTACGAATACCAGTTAAATGTAAAAACTGTTAAATCTACGATATTTTCTCCTACAAACATCATTGCCTTTATCGAAGGTATTTTTACTTGGTTAATTTTTTCAATAGCCATATATATGATATACCCTTACCTTCAAAGTGAACCTTACAATATTTCTCCAGTTGCAAACGGAATTCTGATGATTATTTTCGGAATGCCCGGTGCTATTTTTGGTGGTATTATCTTCGGAAAAATATCTGATCACTATGGAAATAAGGATATAAAATGGCGAGTACTCTTAATTATTTTCTCAATTATCTCCTTATTTGTTTCAATCATTTTAATTTTTGTTATTCCTCTAACACCACTTACACCAGAAGAAGGAAATAATATCATTGTTATATTATCTTATCCTTCAGGTTGGATTTTTGGTATGATTATTTTTACAATTCGCGCTGTACTTGGAATTTATAATGTTAACCAAAATCCGATTATTCAATCAATAAATTTACCCGAAGCACAAGGAACAGTTTCTTCTTGGGGGCAATTTCTTGAAACAATAGCAAGTGGACTGGGACCGGTTATTGCCGGTTATATTTTAAGCGTAAATGAGGGGAATTATTTTGAAGCAGCATGGATTACAATATTACTGGGTATTCCTGGAGCAATACTATGGATAATATCTTTAAAATACATTAAATCTGATGAGGCGAGGATTCAAAGGATTTTAGCTCAAAGAGCCATAGAATTAAAGGAACACAAAGTTAGTAAAAAGTAAACAAAAACAAAAAAAAAAAGGAAAAAAAATTCATTGTATGGTCTATACTCGCTTTTTATGCATAACTAATGCTAAAAGACCAACTACACTGAAAATACTAAAGAATATTACTGTTTCTACAGGGTATGCGGGAATTTCAAATGTATCCGGATCAGTTCCTTCCCCTAGAACAACAAAATTAAATTCTGCTACTCTCATATTTCCAATATTATCAGTTGTACGAATGTACAATGTATGAGATCCTGTACTATTTGGTGCAATTACAGAATAAGGTTCGGTTATTGTTGTATATGGATCTGAGTCCCATTTATATTCAACCAATGCAACTCCATTTTCATCTGTTACTTCAAATTCAATCACAGTTCCTGGTTCAACATCTGTTGTACTTGGTGATGTTATAGAAACTACCGGTGCTGTGAAATCAGGCAAACCACTCATTACAGGACCAACACTATAACCACTAGGTGCTTGAGTTAGAACATTGTGATCCCATTCACGCCATGTGCCATTAAGATATTGGGTACCCATAAACATTTCTTGCATTATTCCTTTATCGTTTGCAGCAAATTTCATGATGTGATGAATATCACCTTCACCAGATTGTTCTTCAAATGTTAATAAAACCTCAAAGGTTAACCCATCAATTGTTATATCGGATGGAGTTATTGTAAATCCTTCAGGCAATTCCAATGCGAAATTCAATAAATCAATTAAATCTGCTTCATATGGTGCAAAATCTTGAATTCCTATGTCAAAGAATTGTGTTCCATACCAAGACCATATATCTTCATCTTTGATTGAACCCATTAACCATAGATTTATATCTGTATCAACCCAACCAAGACCTTCATCATAATAAGTCCATGTTCTTGGATGAAAACTTGATTCATCCCAGTTTTTCCATTCCATACTTCCCAAGAATACAACGAATTCTCCTAAAGCTTCGTAAGTTGTAATAAAAGTAACTCGCTCTTGAGAGATATGAGTTGGATCTTCACCAGGATCTTCTGAACCCCACAATCCTGCTGGATGATATCGGTTATGATCCCATACGAATTGATCACCTGGTAGTAAATCTGTAACCAATGATGCATCAATTGTTGAACCTCCAAGGGAGCATTCTATCATGAAGGCATCAATTCGACTTCTACGTTCAGAACCTTCCTCATGATCTACTACCCAATGTGTTTCTCTACGATTATCTTCTTGCTTAATATGAGTTACAATACCAAAACTATCAACATCTAAGAATATCATTCCTTGATTTTCAGAATGATAGTCCATATCATCATATTCAGAACTCCATTTAATACGGATAGAATTTGGTTCAATGTTTAATTGATCCACACTTCCGGGTTCCATAACTGTTGATTCTAGCCACGGAATAAAAGCACTCTCATAAAGTGTCCAGTCTGCTACTGCTGGTAACAAGAAAGGCGGACCGTCTGCTATTCTACCATGACCACCATAATTTAAGAATGATAATGGTTCTTCTGTATTCCATACTAACATTGGGAAGAATTCAATATGATCTGGGAATTCAGGATCCGCATTCGACCAATGCTCAAATGAGCCAATTACTGCAACTACCGTTCTATTAACATAGAAAATATGAGTTATTGTAACAGTTACATTGTGAACATTAGAGACATGCCAACCATGATCATCAGTACCGCCCCATTGATATTCATCACCTTCTTCCATTGCTACATATGTCCATGTATCACCAACTGATACTCCTAACTCTGGACCAACAGTATCATTTATTAAACCTGCTATTGAGCTGCCTATGGCCATATTTTTTTCTTTTCTCATGAAATATTCGTCAGTATTGTTGTAAATACTTTGTTCATAATATTGGATACCACCATAGTTATGATTAGGAAATCTCTCTGCAAAGAAATAGAAATCTGCACCATCTCCGGTAACACCAATAAATTCTACCCAATTTGTTCCATTATTAAATGTTGGACTAATTACTCCTTCGTCTTCAAGGAACATTGCTTCCATTGAAGATCTAAATACTAAACTACCCATATCCAAATCTTTACTGAAATATGGTCCTTCAATTTTGTTTATTTCTGCTGGGTGAATCCTTCCTTGTTCTCGATATTCGACAAACAATGGAAAGTCCATCATATCTGCGTCTTTATGAGCTTCAGTTTTAACAACTAACACTTCATCTCCAAAGGGATTTGTATAAAGAAATTCTGTTGTTTGGCGGATGAACATGCTTTCAGGGCCATCGTCATAGTGTTCATCACCTGGGCCATAATCTTGGCCATAATTTCCATTTATAGAGATTTGGAAATCATACCATTCACCAAAGGGGCCATTATCGCTGGTAAAACCAATGATATATTCACCTGAATATGAAGCTGTCCAATCTAAATGAACCCAACCATCGGTATCTCCATCTTCGTGATCAGATAGAATTACATGACCATCACCATTATCATTATATTCTAAAACGAGATCAGAACCAGGATCAGTCCATGCATCAACAACGATATTATCTCCCGATTCTGCGTGGAAACTGTAATAATCAAAATTATCAATCAATGAAAGGTCCCACCAATGACCGGGAACTTCAAATTCATTATTTAAATAAAAGGCTGAATACCAATCATCATTACCGCGTTCAAGCCAATCACCATAAGATGTATCACCAGGATCTTCTTCAAATTTTAAATGTTCTGGTATAAAATAGTCAACCCAATCACCTATTGCAAATCCAAATGAAGTCGGAACTTCTAATAATCCGATTGATAATGGATCAACAATCTCATATCCACATAATTCTGCTGTTATATTATTTTTGTCAATTCCATTTTCTGTGTAGGATAAACATAATCCCGTTGTTCTATCTGCAATCCATTGAATGAAAACAGGTGTTGATGAATTATCATCCTTATTACAAGATAAGGTAATATTGTGATAAGTATCTGTTCCAGTAGAAAAGTACGCGTCTACTGCTGTAGAGTTCATATCGGTTGCAAATTTACCTTCTATATCTTCAGCTAGAGTTAAATTTACATCATACATTTCAGCAACATCAGTTGCTACACTCCATGAATGATTATATACTAAATAATTATAATCATCATATAAATGGGGATCATCATGGTCTGGTGGATCTTCTACCCATGTCCAATCGCTTCCATTATTTTCATAGAAGTAAGGCATATATTTGATATATGTAGTATCTGTCTCATTAACTTCTAATTTTATGACAAAACTATCGTCATAATATCTATCATCCCATTCATCATATCCTTGCTCAGCAATGTTATAATATAGAACATCCCCTACTTCAAGAATTGTGTTTATAGGGCTGACTGCTGATTTTGGTTCAAGTGAATTTCCAATACCATTAAAAATCGATAATGTGGAACCGAATATCATTGAAAATACTAAAACCATTAGAATAGATATGGACATTGTTTTTTGTTTCATTTTATAAAATCTCCTTAATTATCTAAAAAAAAAAGTTTCGTTCATTCAATAGATGTAATATCTAACCTAAATATTAATCCCCTTATACTACCATTTTTTCATGTCTATTTGCTCAGATTATGATCCAATTTTAAATTGAATTATTATTCAAAGACATATTTGGTAATATTTCAAAAACTCTGTGTTAAATAATCCAGACAAATTTGTTTATGATGATATTATTAAAAAAGGCTCACCAATAATTAAAACAAAAAGAAATTACAGATATTTTTTAAAACCAATCAAATTATTAACTGAAAATGTTTAATATGAAAAAAATAAGTTAATTATGCTCCATTTTAATATCTAAAAAATTATTCACCATTCCAAGTTATAACATATTTGAATTTATCAAAATTGTATGGAGATTCTTGTTCAATTTTCCAATTTCCCTTTAAACCCAACTCTTTAACAATGAGATCAAAGTGACACACTGCAATTCCCATGTCAACTTTATGTAATTTATTATAACTTATGTTTTTTCCAAAAATCCAATAAAAATGAAAATTATTTTTATCATTTTCTTTTAAAATACGCCATGGTTGCTTATTTCCTGCAGATGGTGCCAATCTAACCATCTCCAATGGAATTGCATATTTTCCCGCAGATTTTTCAGTTAATGAATTATTAATAGATTCTTCAAAAAAGAGAACATCCCATTTTTTTCTTTTTTTTGCTTTGATAGCTCTCCTGATTAATTTATCTGATAATCTTCGAGAATCTGCAGGAATTCCAATAGGTGATATACAGAGAATATGCTCATTATCTTCAATGTTAACTGTTTTGGCATAATTTGCGCGATTGAATGTCCCTCCCAACCAGCACGTCCCAAATCCGTGTTTAGTAAAATCAAGAATTAGTTTTTCAAATATATATCCAAATTCTTCTTTAATATAATTTGATTTTCGAGTTAATCCAATAATGAATTGGTTAGCTCCTTTGATGAATCCATAGGTTCCAAGTTTTCTTTTCTCTTCTGGTCTTTTATTTTCTAATTCTACAATTTCAAATCTGCAATTTTGTTCTTTTTCATTAAAAGGACTGTTGAGATCAATATCTTTCAAAATTTCTATTATTTTTGTCTTATCTTCTTCATTTAGACGGGTGGGTTGAAAAGTTCGGCAGGATGTTCTTGATTTAATTATCTCGATAATTGATTTGGGATTTCTATCCATCTTGTTTTTATATGTTTCAAATTTTTTATAATTTTGGTTGATTTTAAATGGAGGTTTTGTTATTTTATATTTATATGGTCCAAGTTTCTAAGTTAGATTTCCCGAACTGCAAAAAATTGCTAAAAAAAACAAAAGAAGATACGAATATATTAGCGGTTATAGTTTTTGGTAGTTATATTAAGGGAGAAAATTATCAAGACATTGATATTTGTTTAGTTTTACATCCAAATATTAGTAAACCCAGAATTCTATTAGATTATGGTTCTAACTTTTCAAGTAATTTGGATTTTTCAGTTTATCAGAAATTACCGCTTTATATAAAACATCGAGTTCAAAAAGAAGGTATAATAATTTTAAATAAAGATTATGATAAACTTTTTGATATCTTTTTGAAAACTATTAAAGATTTTAATATGTTTAAACCACATTATGATTATTTCTTAGAGGCTGTAAAGGATGGATAGTGAAAGAATTTTATCTAAAATTTCAGAATTGGAAAAATATATCAGCGAATTAAATCAAATTCTTCCCGATTCTGAAGAAAAATATTTAACATCTAATAAAATTCGAAGAGCAACTGAACGAATTCTTCAAATTAGTATTGAATGTATTTTAGATATTTGCGCAATTGTGGTTAAAGAGCTAAAATTGGGTCCTCCATCTGATGAAGATGATTTACTGAGCTTATTATCTGGAAAAATTCCAAATATTGAGATTATTCAGCAAATGAAAAGTTTTAGGAATCTAATACTGCATCAGTATGCTAAAATTGATAATCAACTTGTTTATGAAATTGCCCTTGAAGATTCATCTGATTTTCAATCATTTATCAATGAGATTAAGAAATTGTTATAATCAAAATAATATCTTTTCAATTTCATATTAAGCGATTAATATACGCGTAGGAAAAAAATAGGCAAAAATATTAGAAACTTTCTAAAAGAAATACTACAAAATAGAATGCATCCTAAAGAATATTAGTTGGAAAGTTTTATAGACAGTCAGATTTAAATATATTTTAGACTTGTTATTTAAATCTCTGAATTATTTGACTAGAAAATGTTCTGAATAAATATAGGAAACAATTAAAAAGAATAAAAGGAAGAATTTAATACATAGAAAACTACGAAAAAGTAAAATTTAGGGGGTACAATATGCCGAAATTTTCGAAAAAAAAATTTGAAAAAATTCAAAAATCAAATAGCAATGATTTATACTATCTTTTTGAAAAATTTTCTCTTGCACTTGTCCAAATTGAAAAAAAAATTGATGATCTAATCTATCAAAAATCAATGTTTGGTTCAAATCCACAAATCTCAAAAGAAAAAAAAGAATGCGAAATTTTTCTGGATTGGATCAGAAATGAATTCGACGAAATAAAAAAAAAACTATTTATTGTTAATAAATTTGGTCCAGTCTCTCAACACTCTTAAATTTGACTATTTTTTTCTAAAAACCATTCAGTTGCAATATCAATTATATTCAAAATTGTTTCAACTGCTTTTTCCATTGCAAATATTGGAATAAACTCCTTTTTTGAATGAAAATTAAAGCCTCCTGTAAAAATATTTGGTGTAGGTAAATCCATGAAAGAATATCTTGCACCATCGGTTCCACCTCTAATAGGGTCTTCTATTACCTTTAAACCAGTTTTTTCAATCGCTTTTCGTGCAATTTCAACAATATAAGGAAACTTATCAAGAATTTCTTTCATATTTTTATATTGTTTCTCCATTTTAACTGAAATTTTCAGATCTGGAAACAAAGATTGAACTTTATTTACTCCATCTTGTATGTTTTTCATTTGTTCATCCAAACCTGAAGCATCAAAATTCCTCAAAATAAAATATAGCGATATATTACCTACACTACCCTTTATTGCCAATGGGTGATAATATGGTTCAAGATCCTTAGTTGTTTCAGGAGCTAACTCTTTTGGGAACAGTTTAAATATTTCAGGTATTGCGCGTAGTGAATTATTCATCAGGCCATAAGCTGAGCCCGGATGGACATTATATCCCTTAATTTCGATGCTACCGCCTGCACCATTGAAATTTTCGATCTCTAATCCTCCTATTTCACCACCATCAACTGTATATGCAAACTTAGCACCTAATTTTTTTAAATCAACTGCTACATGACCTCTCCCAATTTCCTCATCAGGAGAAAACATTATTCTTATTTTTCCATGAAGTTTTTTGGAACCTAATTTCATCAATTCATCTGCTGCTGTTAATATTTCTGCTATTCCTGCTTTATCATCGGCTCCTAATAGTGTGGTTCCATCTGTAGTGATTATTTTTTTTCCAATATAATCGTTTAATTGGGGATTTTCTTTGGAGCTGATAATAACTGTATTATCTTTGGATAAAATAATATCTTCTCCTTTGTATTCTACTACTTGTGGATTTATATTTTCATCCGATTCGCTTGCTGAAGTGTCTAAATGAGAATTAAAAGCAATTACGGGGACTTTAGATTCTAAATCCGGAGGGAGATTTGAAGGAATCGTAGCATAAACCACACATTTATCATCCACTTGAGCATCTTCTAACCCAATATCCTTGAGTTCTTTGACTAATAAATTTGCCAGATCAAATTGTTTCTCTGTGCTAGGGATAGTTTTATTCTGTTCGGAACTTTGTGTAGAAATTTTTGCATACCTTATAAATCTCTCAGCAACAATTGGAATATCTTTCATATTTAAATTTCACAATATTAAAATAAGAATTTTTTCGATCGCAGTTAGAAATAAATATGAAAAAAATTATTCAGTAAATAATAATTTAAAAAACCATATGAAACTCTTCTTTCGGGAACTAACTTTAGAAGATCTTCCCGCAGTTAATGATTTATGTAAAAATATTTGGAAAGACGAAAACGGTGTTTCTGAAGATTATTTACCTAAAATAATTGATTCATGGATTTTGGAAGAGAATAGCTCTACATTCGGCGCGTTTAAAGATGAGCAAAAATCTCTTCTTGTAGCATTAGGTCGCGTTAAAATAATATCTAAAGATTATGCTTGGGCAGAAGGAGGTAGAGTGGCAGAAGAATACCAAAGAACAGGTATTGGTAAAATTCTGGGCCAAAGATCTATTGATTACGCAAAAAATAAGAAAGTTAAGTATATTCAATATGATACATTCACTGAAAATAGTGGTTCTGTTTCAATTGCAAAAGCCCTAGGATATTATCAGAAAGATTATATGGAATTACTTGAGGGCAAATTAGGAGAAATTCCACTTAGAAATTTACAATCTAAACCATATATAGAGATTGCTCCTGAAGAAGCTTTTATATTTTTACGAAATATTCCCAATGGTCCTAAAACTGAAATTAACGCTGGCTGGTCATATAAACCTTTTAACCTGCAGCAAATTTCTAAGATTGAAGGAAAATGGATAAGAAATGATGATGCAATTGTATTGAAAATAAGTTCAGACGCGATATTAGAAAGAGAAAATCCGTCATCTGATGATATCTGGTTAATCGTATATGGAAAAGCCTCAGACGCAACTGACCTTCTAAAAGGAATTTTGTTTCAAGAAAAAAAAAGAAGAAATCGTTTAGATAAGTTATCCATTCAAATATATTGTCCTCGTGTACTTTCTCAATCAATTCAAAACATTGGTTTTTCATATCATGAAGGAAAACAATCAGGAGTCGTTTTATTCGAAAAAAAACTATAACGATTTCTTTTAAAATATTAAATAGACCAAAAATCAATTAAGGATCAGAAAAATGTCTAAAAAATTACTATGGTTTGGGAGAATTTTAGGAGGTTTGGTGGTTCTTATTTTTACGGGCGGTCTTATATTAGTATCCTTAGCTTCAATTTTTGAGGAAAGTCCTACAGATACTAATAGTGGTGATTTTCTAGAAGTTTTACCGATGGTAATCATGATTCCAATGCAATTGATTTTTTACATTATTACATGGTTTCCAAAAAAAAAGGGTGAATTAATAGGAGGAATTGCTATGACTACCATAAGCCTATGTATGGGGGGTTATCTAATGTATGATGCAGGCAGTAACAAAATTATCATGGGTTTAGTGTTTTGCATCCCCTTCTTGATTCCTGGAATTCTTTTCATAATTTACTCGCAAATGAAAAAGAAAAAGGAATAGTGTTTAAAATTTGATAACTTCTAAATCAGAAACTCGTTTAAAGTGTTTAAAGTTGCTGGTGATTATCATCTGACCATTTAATAGCACAGATGCTGCAATGAAAGTATCTCTCCAACCTATTTCTTGTCCTTTTAACTCGGTTGAAAAAAGTTTTCCTGCAAGAAATCCTGTATTATAATCAATTGGCCTTGGATGGAGTGGTTTAAAAAACTTATGAAGCTCTTTAATTTTTTTTTCAGAAAGTATATTAGTTTTGAACATTCCCATAAAAAATTCAGAAATATTAACTGTAGTTGTATAAATTTCAAATCCTTTTGATTGAAAATCGTCTATAAGATCAAGAGCGATTTGTTTTCCCTTAAGAAAACTAGAAAGTACTCTTGTATCAAGACATACAGCCTTCATTTATTAAAAATCATCTCCACGCAATTTATCTGCTTCATCCATTGAGATCCTTACTTGAGGCAATGTTTGATCAATTGCATCTCCTTCTTTTTCAGAAAGTATACCAAAGAACGGATTGAGATCTTGCTTTTTGTCAACTAAACGCAGAATCAAATCATTAAAAGATTCGTTTCCATGCTTTAATCTCTTCAATTTCTCATAAGTATCTTGTTGAATCATAATCGTTTTTGAAGCCATTTTTCTCAATATAAGATACTGTATACAGATATATATATATTACGATTTTAAAATTTTATTTATGATCAAAGGGATAATTTAATTTCAGTTGATATTGATTCGGATTTTTCGCTCATATTTTAGAGAAAATAGATGTTTTTATTAGTTAAATTTCTTCTCAAATTTTCAAGGATAGAGAAGTCATTTTTACACGATCTATTTTTTTTGACTTATACATAGCTATCTTGATAATTTTATTTTATTTCCCAACATTCTTCTAATTCTGAGTATTTTAAAATGAAAAATTTAAAATTATTCAATTTAATTCTTTGAGTAAGGTTTTAATCAAAGATCTTTTTTGTTAGAAATTTTCCAAGACGACATTAAAGAAGATTCCAATAGTTTTATTAGGTCATTAACATATTGTCGAAAAATTATTTTCCACATAAAATCCACGATATAGTTAACGTGCAAGATGACGAAGCAGAATTTTTGACAAATGCAGACCATAATATCATATATTCGGTTATGCAATCTCAGTATTCAAGAATAGATCAAAAAAAAATTGTATGATAGGATATTAAGTGAATTTTCAAATTTTTTAAAAAAACGGAATTCATTAGGATTTTATATATTCATCTTTTATTGAATAATTATGTCATCCCAAAATCAAAATTATGTCGTAAAAATTAACGCCGCCCTTAGCAATAAACAATTTTTTGTCAAAATAACCGATCCCAACATGAATATTTCTCGTATCTTTTCAGAAGCAATTTCCACCCTTAGAAATACAGGAAGGCCTTTGGAAAACAATCAACTTCACCAACTTTTTGAGCATTAACAGATTTTTAATAGTGGAAAAACCGTGCAAAAAGGCGAACTTTTTAGTGATTTATCGGCAATAAGTCAAAGTATTAATGAACAGAACATAACGATGGTAGAATTGGATTTAGTGTCAAGTCATTCAAGTGGAATATAAGATAAAATAATTGGTGAATATTTATGACACTTTCTACAATACCTCAATCGGAGCAAGAAGTTATTGATAATTTTGATGTGGAATTGAAAAGAATTGATCTTGATAGTGAAAAGATAAACCAAATAATAAGGGAAAATGAAAAAACCCCAAATAATCATTGGAAATTTCGGATACTTGCTGATTTATCTCATGTCAATTCAAATTCTTATATCGTATATAATGGTCACATTATAGCTATATTTTATACTCATGACATTCGTAAATCTGAATTGAAGCGATTACCAGAAAATTTAGGCAATTTAAAAGAGCTGTTGATTTTAGAATTAATTCATGTTAGAATTAAAAAAATTCCAACGAGCATTGGTAAATTGAAAAAATTAATTTTTCTTAGGCTGTACTATAATTTTGATTTGTATTTTTTACCAGAAAGTATTGGAGAATTATCTAATTTAATAGATTTATTTCTAAAGGATAATAATTTAATCCGTTTGCCAGAAAGCATTGGAAATCTCTCTGAATTGACGAATATAAATTTAAAGAATAATAATATAACACTTTTACCCGAATCTTTTAAAAAATTAAATTTGTGTACAATCGATTTGCAAGGTAATCCTATAAGAAGTCTGTCAAATATCAATTTTAATTATATTGGATTAGAAGGTTATTGTATAACACTTAAAAATTTAACAGAAACTGGAAGAAATTTACTTGCTCCTTGGGAGAAAGCAAGACCTTTTAATGGAATAATATTAACTCAAAAAGACCAAGAGGAGCAATATCAAAAATATGGTTTATATATGAATCAAGATATGGAAAGAATTCATAAAGAATATGAGTTCTATATTTGGGATCATGTAGATATGGATGAATATAAAAGAACAATCAGAGATTTTGAACCTATAATGAAATATTATGAAAAATCCCCATTTCAACTAGCCAAACAATACTGCAATGATCCAAATTCAATAACTGATAATGAAACAGGACGCTTAATTTGGGAAGCAAATTCTTCAGTAAGGGAAATTTTAGAAGCAGTTTTTCCTTCTGATAATGAGATCATTAAAAAAATTAACGAACGTCTTAGTGTAGAACTAAAAAACAAATGCAGATTAATATTATGAATATTTTTCCATTAGTTTTATTCGACTATCGTTATTTTCCGCCTGATAACATGGTACTAAAAGAAATTTCGAAGCGATTCACCCACCATTTACCATCGGGGCTCTCTATAACAAAATAGAAATTTATCCATTCATTTATATTTTCGAAATTGATTATTTTATCAAGAAAAATGAATTAAAATGAAAAAAACATACATGAAGAAACCAGATAAAGACGTTCAAAATTCGGAATCCAAAGCGGATGAGATTAAAGGAACGACAATATTATTCCCTTCTCCAATTCCTGAAGATAG
>JAUWPK010000042.1 GCA_030611625.1 Promethearchaeum sp.
GTAAAAGTAAATGTTGATCCCTTACCAAATTCGCTAGTAAATGATATATTTCCGCCATGTAATTCGACTAATTTTTTAGTTAACGATAACCCTAACCCGGTGCCTTCGATAGATGCTATGAAATCGGAATTAATTCTTTTAAATTCTAGAAACACAAGTTCAAAATCTTCCTTTTTTATCCCAACCCCAGTATCTCTTACAATAAATGTCCAATAATCTTCATTGTTAATAATTTCAAGTTTAATCTCCCCTTCTTTTGTGTATTTAATTGCGTTACTTAATAGATTAAACATGATTTCCTGAATTCTTATAGAATCTGCTTGGACAACTATATTATTTTTTAATCCAATAACTTCAAATTTTAAATTTTTTCTTTCATATTCTGGTCTAAGCGTATTTTCTACTTTTTGTATTAATTTTTCTAATTGAATATTTTGAATATCCAATTCCATTTTTCCCGCTTCAATTTTTGAGATATCTAAAATATCATTTATTAATTCCAATAAATGATCGGCAGAAGTTCTAACATTACTCACGTAATGATATTGCTTTTCATTTAAATCACCATAAAATTTTTCTAATAGAATATCCGAGAAACCAATGATGCTGTTTAAAGGAGTTCTTAATTCATGAGACATAGATGCCATGAAATCTGATTTAAATTGCGAAGATTTTAGGATTTCTTCTTTAAACAAATTTTGCTGTTCGTTTATCTCCGTGAAATCGCGTGAAATTGCTGATAAACCAGTAATCTCATTAATTAAATTTTTAATTGGAGACGCTGTTATTGAAATGTCAAGAATTTTGCCATCTTTTCTCAAACGCTTAGTTTCATAATGATCGATATGATTTCCTTTTCTAATTTCACTAATAATGAACGAATCCTCATCAATACGATCTGGCGGAATAAGTGATGAAATTGAATTCCCGATAATTTCTTCTGCAGTATAACCATAGATTACCTCTGCACTTTTATTCCAACCTGTAATTGTTCCTTTCAAATCTGAAACTACAATTGCATCATTTGAATCTCTAACAATACTCACGAATTTATTTTTCTCTAATTCTGCTTCTCTTCGGGAAATGCTCATATGAATACGATCTCCCATTTCTTTTAATATATTTATTTTTTCTATATGAAGAGAGTTCTCATCTTGGCTAAAAACATCAATTTTTAATGGTCTATCCCCAATAAATTCTAAAGTAGATAATTTCCATATTGTTTCCATGTAATTTTCAGATTTATGTTCGTATAATCCATAGGCTATCCTAACATTCATTTTTTCTGGATTTGGCCACACACGGAGAATAATAGGTATTGAATCTCTAAGTAATTTGTTAATTGATATATTAGGTTTTGCTAATAAGCTAGAAATTCCATATAAACAATCAAGTTCCATAACTCGCTCTTGAAAATTTGAATCAGATTCTTTAAGTTTTTCTTCAATTATTTTTCGCTCACTAATATCCCTTAGTGATTCTAACAATGCAGGATGTCCTTGAAAATTGTTTATTTTAGATATTGAAATTTCAAAGGTTCTTGATTCTCCTGTTTTTGGTATTTTTATTACATGTTCTACCAAAGAATCTAAAATTTTAATTTTATCTCCTGCAAATAAGGGACAAAAATCACAAGGACTGTTTATTCCTTTAATTTTTTCGTAACAAAGATTTCCAGTTAAGTTATTTCCAAATACTTTTTGAGCACTTTTATTACTGAATAATATTCTGCAATCTTCAGATATTACAAGGATCGGATCAACAATATTATCCCAAATGGAATTCAATTGATCATGCACAACCATCAATTCTTCAGCTTTAATTTTTACTTCTTTCTCTAATTTCTTGTTAAAATCTCTTCTTATATCTTCTGAATTTTTATTTTCTATAATATTTCTAACCCGACTTGTAATATCTTTTAGTAATAATATTTCTTCTTTAAGAAATTGTATATTTTCAAGATAATAGACGGTTAGCGATAAATTTTGTTCCTCAATTTGAACACTCTCCGATATTTTCCAGTTTGTTTCTTTAAAATTCTCAGAAGAATATGATTTATCTCTGTATTTAATTTTGGCTTTAGCAATATCTGAATATTGAAATGCTTGAGTTATCAGTTCAATGCATTGTTTGAGAAAATCATCTATCGAGAGATTTGGTTCATCTTGAATTTGTGAAATTCTATATAAATAATGTAATTCTTTGAATCTTTCTTTCAGATTGTGTTCTGATTTTAATAATTTCTGTTCATTTAATATGCGCTCTGTTATATCTCTTACAAATGAAACATATTTGTCTTTAGAATAATATAAAATCTGTGATTCGAAAAACTTTGTCTCACCATTTAGCATTTGGAGGGAATACTCGATTTTTTGTGGTTGCTTAGTTTTAAATAATTCATTCACAGAAACCATTATTTTTTGTACTAAATCTTTAGGCATGAAATCTTTCATATTTTTACCTATGAATTTTTCTGGTTGAACATATAGATCTTCTTCACGTCCTTTATATTCTAAGCAAGTTCCATTACGTGAAAACAAAAAATATAGATCTGGAATAGCTTGAAATATAGTATTTAATTTTTTTTGATATAGGATTAGGTCATCCTTTATTTTTTTACTACTTTGATATAACCTTTCTTGTTTATTGACCTGGATTCGAAAAAGAAAACCTAATCCAATCAGAATGATGAAAATAAATAAACGAATATATAATTCGTGAGGCGGAATATCAAGTATTAACAAATCCCAGAAAGAATTGCCTTTATAATATATAAAATAGTCTATGATCGAATCAAATACCCATATTATAACTCCAGCAAGAATTACCTGAAGGAAAATTTGTCTTCCTTTTCTAAATTTTTTTGAATTTTCAATCATTCATGCTAACCTCAATTTAAAATTAGTAAATTCTTCAATAATCAATATGAACTTATTTAAGATTATCCATTCTTTAAATTGAATATAATTTTCTGACATTTTTTTAATCCAGTCTTTTTTTGGTAATTAAAAAAAATTACATATTATTAAAAAAAGAATTATTCTAAGTATTTTAATACCAATTCTCTAAATCCTTTAATCTGCAATGGTTTTGAAATATAATCATTGAAACCGGCATCCAATATTCGTTCTTTATCCCCTTTCATGGCAAATGAAGTAACAGCCAAAATTGGAGTTTTTTTGTATTTATCTAACTTACGGAGTTCTTTACAAATATCAATTCCGCTCATGTTAGGTAGCTGAATATCTAAAATTATAATATCTAAATTGTTGGTTTTTAAATATTGAAGCCCTTCTTCTCCTGTAATAGATGTTAGAATATTCAAATCAGGGATGGTACCTAATACTGCTTTAAATAATTCCAGATTTTTTTCATTGTCTTCTACTATGAAAATTTGCTTTTCTTTTGTCATGTTTCCATCCCTCCATAAAAAATTAATTTATGATTATATCATACATCAACGTTTTCTTAGTAATTTGATCGTAAAAATCTATCTTTATTTTTTTTTATAGCACAAGGATGATAATTTTTTTTGATATCCTTGAAGAACTCAAGGAATGTTTAAAATCGACATGCACTAAATTTTTCTCATAAAATCATTTTAGATTGTATTCAAAAAAAGAAAATTTTAGATGTGATATACAATTTTGATAAATAATTTAGGATAGCAGAAATTATTAAATCCATTAGAACCGGAATATAAATACCTATTCAAACAACCTTTTACAATGAATAAAGATGAAGTCAAAAAAAGTTTATATAGTTGAAGATGACAGCTTATGTTTTGAGCTTTATCTTGCAGTTCTTAACCAAATTGATAACCTCGAAGTAATTCATGAAACTACTGGGGATAAAGGACTAGAACTTATAAAATCGGGTGATCCTGATTTAATTGTTTTAGATTACAATATTCCTGTTTTGAATGGAGTTGCTATTTGTAAAGAACTAAGAAAAATTGAAAGATTTCAAAAAATCCCAATATTCATTGTATCTTCATCCCCTATTAAAGGAAATAAAGAAGATATATTTAAAAAGGCAGGATTTGATAAATGGTTTGAAAAACCTTTGAATATTAAGGAATTTAGAGAAAATATTGTAAGCATCTTGTTTTAAATCAGAAATCACATAAGATTTGTTTCTAATTTTTATTTAAAAAATGATTAAAAATTCTTAGGATGTACATTATAGAAATCCTAAAATTATTGTATAAACCTTCCAAAATATGGGATAGATGAATCAATTTACCTTTCAAAATCTCTAAAGGTAGATATATTAATATTATTAGGTGACAAGATCAATCTTAGAATGTATCATAAAAATACAGAAAATAATAAGGATTATAATGAGCAAAAAAATAGTATTTACGGGACCACCTAAAGTAGGGAAAACAACTCTTCGAAAAATCTTTTTTGAAGGAGAAAACCCTTCGAAACTATTAGAGTATTCGTTAACACCCACGCATGGCAAAGAATCTATACTACTAAAATTACAAGAGAATGTGGGTATTTTTGATTTAGCGGGTCAAGAAAATCAGAGGTGGTATGAAACTGATGAGAAATCCGTCTTCTTTGATTCTCATATTATTATTCTTGTTTTAGATATTTCATCTCCCAAAGAAGAAATGGTTAGTTTTACTAAAAAAGTTTTAAAATTAAAAAAGGAAATAACACCTTCTTCATTCGTGTATTTACTTATCCATAAAATTGACTTAATCTCAAAAGATCAATTATCTTATATAAAAGTTAAGTTAAATGAAGAGTTTAGCGATGAGAAATTATTAAAAATTGCTTATACAAGTATTATGAAGGATTCATTTTTACCAACCTTTACGTTATTTACAGAGATATTAAAACAAAGTATTGGATTTGAAAAAGATGAGGATGAAAAATATGAAGATGAAAAATATAGTTTGAAATTTTTAGAATATATTGTAGGTATATTAGATATTATCGAAAAAAATGTAGTAATCACAAAAGAAGAAATACAGAGAAAATTGAGACTTCCTGAGTATATATTCAACAGTTTTATTGAATATTTAGAGAAAATGGCGTTTTTGGAAATTTCAACATTAAATAATAAATCTGTGGTTTCATTAACAAAGTCTGGTAAAAATTATTTTGATGAAATTGTGGGAAAATTTTCTATAGATGCCTTAAAGAATTTCAAAAATATTATTGAATCTCCAAAAATCGAAGAAATTCCTCCGTTTTTAGGGTTCTTAATTGCAGATAGGAATGGGAGAACCTTAACCTCTACTGAAGTATATGATGGAGCATTTGGTTTATTCTTAAAATATCAAGACGATTTAGAAAAAAAAAAATGAATTAGATTTAATTCCCATGTTTATCAGTGCATTAGAAAAATTTGCGGAAGAAATCAATATAAAAGATTTACCCGGTTTTAAATTAGAAGGTTCTAATCTTAAAATTCACACTGTAAAATATGAAATATGCACATTCTGCCTTTTTATGAGGACTGATGTTAATTTTGATACTGTCAAAGATTATGTTTTTGACTGGTTTAATAATTTGATGGAAAGTCATAAATCCAAAATTGAAATGAGTATAGAAAGTGGGAATATGCTATATTCTAATAGTTTAAAAGGCGATACAAAAAAATGGTTAGACAAATTGACCCAAAAATATAATAACTTGGTTATAAATTTAGAAGTTTATGATTTTGAACAAGTAAAAAAATTATATCAACAATTAGATGATCTTTATTCTAAAATTGATTTAAATATTCAATGATTCTGGAAAAATTAAAAAAATTGAAAATTGATTTGATGGAGGCCTCAATGGATAACAATTTTCAAAAAGTGAGAGAAATTGTAAAAAAGATAAAAGAATTAGATGTTTAATCCTTTGAATTTTTTTTATTGAATTGAAAAAGTACTAACGTTTTAAATAAATGGACACAATATCCCCGTCTTCTAATACATGCCCCTTTTGAATAAACTTCTGTCCGGGATGTTTTGCAGATTTTCCCCAAACTAAAGCATACCTGTAATTTCTTATAAAACTTTTATGAAGTTTTAAGCAGAGCGTATAAATATTATCCCCTTTATGGAGGATTATGGGATCGTTCATATCAGCTTCTTGCTGGGGAGGTTTTAGATAAACACGAATTAATTCTAATTCTTGAAAAATTCGATGGCGCAAAGTATCAATATTTTCTTTATTCAGCGCTGATATTTTAACCCAATGAGGGTGGCCTATTGCTTTTGTGATATCTTTATCTTTAATTTTCTTTTTTGCCAAATCCTTTTTATTTATTACCACAAATTCCTTTGTATAAATCCTATTACCCATTATATGATCTATCAGCTGATCTGGAGTAACATTCGGTTCAGAAAAATACACACTTGCGTTGCTATATCCCATCTCATTTAATATTCCTTTTACTTCTTCACGTTCCATATCTTGATGCCCATTATATGTAAATCCAATCCCTCCACGATTTGTTTTTTTTATCTGTATTCGTGGAGGGTTTTCATTTAAACGCATTCCTGCATTAAAAAGTTCTTTTCTCATAGTTGTAAGGTGGGAAAATTCAATGAATCCATCTGGAAGAAAACAAATCAAATATAAAATTAAATCAGCACTCCGAACTGCAGCGAGAATTTCTCTTCCTCTTCCTTTTCCGCTTGCAGCTCCAAGAATAATCCCGGGAAGGTCGATGAGTTGAATTTTTGCTTCTTCAATATCCATCATTCCAGGAATCGCTGTTAGAGTCGTGAAATCATAAGAAGCAACCTTAGAATCTGTATTTCCTCTTGTGAGAAGGTTAAGGAGGGATGATTTTCCAACTGAAGGAAAACCAATAAATGCTACTTGAGAATCCCCAGTTTTTTTTATTCCGAACCCTGATCCGCCACCCTTTTTGGAAGTGGCAATTTTAACTAATTCGTTTCGGAGTTTAGCAATCTGTGCTTTAGTATAATTAATTGCTTTCTGGGTGGCTTTATTTTTTTGAGTGCGACTAAGTCTTTCTTCAAAATCACGAATTTTTTCTTCTATTTTCTCACTAATTTCTAATCTCACTCCAAAAATTTTTCGAAAAATACTCCAAAAATGAAATCTAAAAAAGTAAAGTGATTAAAAGCAAAAAAATTTTCGAAAAATACATATTTCAAGTTTATAAAAAAGAAGTAGTAATTCATGAAATAATCTAAAATGCTTCCACTTCTATTATATTTTGAATTTTTTTCCTAAATTCCAAAATATTTAGCGGTTTTGATACATAATCATTGAAACCTGCTTCTATTATTCTCGCTTTATCACCTTTCATAGCAAATGAAGTTACTGCAATGATTGGTGTGTGGAAAAATTTTTCCATCTTCCGAAGTTCTTTACAAATATCAGTTCCTTTCATATCTGGAAGTTGAATATCTAAAAGGATTATGTCAGGTTCTTCGGATATTATTAATTCAAGACCGTCTTTTCCATTCTCCTTTGCTAAAATTTCTAAATTCGGAATCATTCCTAAAACAGCTTTGAATAATTCCAAGTTTTTTCTATTATCTTCAACAATAATAATTTTTTTCAAATTTAATTGCCCCCTCTAAAATTTTAGTCAACATGAAATATAGGATAAATTCATACTTATTATATGATTTTGGAAAATTTTCTAAGAATATGATGGATCAATTTTAAAATTTTTCTAGATTTGAAAAATATATTTTTAGCAAGTTATTACTAAACATAATTATTATTTCATGTAATTAAATGTAAAAAAAAAAAAGGTAAAAAAAAATGCCAAAAGGAATCTTTCTTATTGGATGGGATAATACTTCGGGATCTAAAATTGAAGCAAAATTCCCTCAAGATTGCCAAATCCAAAATAGTAGAATTACTCAATATTTGGTAACTTTACAGACTTTCGGAAAAAGTTCAAATATACAAATTAAAGATGACGCTGATATAGTATTAATTTTTGGTTATCCTGTGAGAAAAGGAACTGCAAATTATGACTTTATTATTGTAATTCTTAATGATTTAGAGGAATCCGATATTCCTAAAATCCAAAGCAAACTCAATCTTGAGGGAGAAAAAATATTAACAACTCCTAAACCAAAAAGATCGATGGTGTTCTTGGATTTTGCAAGAAATTTGATCAAACAAGAACAAAAGAAAATAGTTTTTATGGGATATCCAAATTCGGGAAAAACTACAACAAAATATTTCTTTTTTGAAAAAATTCAGAGTGAAAAACTTCTAGAAACTACATTTACACCAACAAAAGGTATCGAATCGAAACCATATAATTTGATTGATTCAAATGTTGTACTATTTGATACTTCTGGTCAGGAAATTGAAAGATGGTACAATATTGATGAAACCCCTTTAATTGGTTCAGATTTAACAATTTTCTTCATAACAGCTATGGATTGGAAACGTAACCCAGAGAAAGTAAAAAGTGATTTAAATAAACTTATTCAACTTGCTGAAAAATATGATGAGATCACACATGATTTGGTTCTATTTTGCCATAAATTTGATGAAATTATTGAGGATATAGAAGAATTTAAAATAAGTCTAATAGATTTCACTCAAACTTTAGGAATTACTGTTTTCTTCACTTCAATAAAAGATTCTGGAAATTTTGATATTTATATTGGTTATCAGCTCATGTTGAGAAAATTTTCACCACTATTTGCATTTATCAACAATTTTCTCAATCCAATTATGAGTAAGTATCAGGAAAGTGGGCATCTTTTATTTCTCCTTGATTCCGATTTTACTTTAGTATCTGATTTCATTTCTAACAGTGAAACTTTTGATGTGGCTAATATCCAACAGTTTAAGAGCTCAATTATTAAAATGATGAAAATGATTAATCTTGATGATAATAAGACTGGAGATTTTATAACATTTTCATATGAATCGAGCGCGAAAATAGTTATTTGTTTAAGGATATCTAAATTCAATCCAGATTTTTCTTATGTGATAATGCAAGCAGATTCATATCAATTTGTGGATGAAATTTATAGAGAATATAACAAAATGAAAGAGAGTTTTACATGGATAATGCATAAGAATTAAAAAAAATCTCTATTATTTTTTACTAATTTTTTCGAGTCAGTCTAATCTTTTCAAAATCGATTAAATCTGTTAAATTCCTCAATTTAAACACTTTTCTCAATTCTGACATTACTTCATTTCTATTCACTTTCTTTTTCTGGAGCACTTTTTTCTTTGGTGGTGGAGGTGGTGGTTGTTTTATCATCTTATTTTCGGCAATAAGACTCACATTTTCTACTCTTTGAATAACACTTAGATTTGAACCTTTTATTAATCCCTTTAATTCTTGAAATTGATTTAAGATTAAATTATTCAATTTAATTACCATTTCTGAAAGAAATGAAACTTGTTCTTCTAAAATTTTTGCAACTTTATCTGGACCGAAAAATTGTTTAAAAGATTTAGCAAATTCAGGCTCATTTGCATAGAAATTATATATGCTAGATTGAATTAATTCGAAATTAAAATTTTTCTCATTTAGCGATGTTGAGATAATTTCAGAAATCATCTCTAAATTTATTTGAAAATCCACAGTTTGGCGTATATCAGGGTCTGATTTATGTAATAGAACTAATATATAAGGATTTTCTTTTAAATAACTAATAATATCAAGGATTTTTTCAAAATATTCTAAAGATTCATCGTAACGTTCTGTGTCTTGAATGTCTATAACATAGATAATCAAATCGATATGCAAGAAATATTCTTCTGGGTTTTTTAAATAATCTTGTCTGTGGAATTCTTGACCACCAAAATCCCATATCGTCAAATTAAAATTTTCAACTTCAACTTTTTGAATGTCTACTCCTTTTGTAGGAGGGAGATTAGTTATATCACAAAATTTTGATTTTCCTTTTAAGCTTTCAAGCATGGATGTTTTTCCTGCGTTATTTAGGCCTAATACAATTATTTTTTGCTTTGATTTTTTTAAATATAACGATCTTTTTTTCCAAGCTCGTGATAATAATTGAGCTGCTAAAATCCATTTATTTATTAGTTCTTCCTTGATATCTGTTCCTTTGCAATCTTTTTAACTTTTTCAGGTTCAATTTTTACTAAATGTCGAATTTGGGTTATTTTATATTTTTTAAGTTTCTCTTCGTTTTCTTTATTACATTCTTTTAAAACATCAGGGTTCATATTCAAAATTTCTGAAAAAGAATTAGGAGTCTTTTCTACATCTAGAAATTTCTTACAGAATATTTTTATTATTTTTTCTTTATCCGGGGACATAAATTTTATGTTGTTTGTGTTGCTAAACCTCTTACTATCAATTCATCTGAATTGAAATAAAACGAGTGAAAAATTTTTATTTACTATTCTTTGGAATCGTAAATGAAAAGATTGAACCTTCACCCAATTTACTGGTGAATGTTATATGTCCGCCATGGAGTTCAACGAGTTTTTTTGTTAACATAAGCCCCAATCCCGTTCCTTCAATAGAGTTCACATAATCTGATTTTACTCTTTTAAATTCTTTAAAAATTACTTCGTAATCATCCTTTGCAATTCCAATTCCAGTATCTATTATTTTAAAATTCCAATTCTCTTTATCTTCAGTAAAATCTAATTTTATCCAACCTTTTTTAGTGTATTTCACAGAATTACTTAAGAGATTTAGAAGTATTTCTTTAAATCTTATGGGATCTGCATGGATTATTGTATCTTTTTTAATGCCGATACTATTGAATTTTAACTTTTTCTTTTTATAAAACGGTTTGAATTCTACTTTAATTTGAGTAACTAAATTTGATAAATTGAAATCTTTGAAGTGCAGTTCTACTTTTCCAGATTCTATCTTTGATATATCTAAAATGTCAGTTATTAAATTCAATAGATGTTCCCCTGAAGTTTTAACATTATGAAGATAATGATCTTGTTTTTCGTTTATATCTCCGTAAAATTTCTCAAGTAAAATGTCAGTGAAACCAATAATGCTGTTTAATGGAGTCCTTAATTCATGAGACATTGATGCCATGAAATCGGATTTAAACTGTGAGGATTTGATGAGTTGATCTTGGTATTGCCTTTGCTGCTCTAATACTTCAGAAACATCCCGAGAAATAGAGGAAATACCCGTAACGTCTCCATTTAAATCCAAAATTGGAGAAAGAGTCAAATGTATGTCTAATTCTTTTCCATCTTTTCTAAGGCGTTTAGTTTCAAAAAAATCATAGGAATCACCTTGCAAAATAGCTTTTGTTAACATTGGAATTTCATCCATGCGATTAGGTGGAACCAATATACTAACTGATTTTTCCAATACTTCTTCTAACGTATAACCGTATATTCTTTCAGCTCCTTTATTCCAAGTCTTAATAATTCCGTCTTTATTCATGCTTACAATAGAATCTGATGATGTTTCTACAATATTTGCTAATCGTTTCATTTCAGTTTTGTATTCTATGCTTATTATTCCTAATTTGATTCGAAGTAAAATTTCCTTTAATAATCTTGTTTCTTCATATAAAAATTTCTTATCTTCACTATAAGAAACCTCAATATTCAATGGTTTGTTATTTATTTTATCTGAAATTGCTAATCTCCATTTAGATTCTTTAAAATTATTTGTTTGAACCTTAAATTCTCCATAAATTATTTTCACCATTGTTATTTCAGGAAATTGCCAAGATGAACGTATCATTGGAAGAACACCATAGAGTAATTCTTTAATGGTAATGTCTGGAACAACTAAAAGACTTGAAATTCCGTATAAACTTTTTAACTCTTTTACCCTGATTTGAAGCATTAATTCGAATTCTTTAATTTTTCTTTCCTTTACCTTACGATCGGTGATATCCTCTAAAATTTCTAAAATTGCAGGTCTTCCATTAAAATTTTCAATCAAAGTGGGTCTTATTTCCAAGTCTCTTTCCTCCTTTAAACTTGGAATGAACAATCTTTCCTCAAATTTTACTGATTTAATATTTTTAACTTGTGCAATACTTCTTAAAGGACAAAATTCATCACAATGTCTTTTTCTACCTTTTAAAATCTCATAACATTTCTGCCCGTCAAGATTTCCATTAAAAATTTTAGAAGAGCTTGAATTATGAAATAAAATTTCGTAATCATCTGAAATTACAAAAATTGGGTCTTCAAAACTATTCAATATTAAACCTAAATTATCTTTTGTGTTTTGAAGCTCCATTGTTCTTTGTTTTACATTTTGTTCTAACCGTAAGTTTATGTTTCTTAGTTTTTCTTCGGTTTCTACCAATTTTCTTTCACGAGATTTACGTTTACTTATGTTTCTAACAAATATGGCAATTCTTTCATCATCATAATAAAACATCCTTGCTTCGAAAATCTTTTGATTATCATTTTGATCTGGGATTTCAGTACTCTGGGGGTTTTTATTTTTATATATTTCTATTATTTTTTCTTTAATTTTCTCTGAGATTTCTCCCGGATATACATTTGAGACATATTTTCCAATAAGAGTGTCTAACGGAACATAAAGGTTCTCTTCATTTCCATGGAATTCTAAGATCTCACCCTTTCTAGAAATTAGAAAAAATAAATCAGGAATTGCTTGAAAAAAAGTTTTAAATTTTTTAGCTGATTGATTTAATTCCTCTTCATTTTTTCTTTGAATCTCATAATATCGCATTTTCCCTATTGCTAAAGATAGGTTTTTAACCATCTCCGTTAGTATTTCCACATCAAATTCATCAAATGCGCTCTTTTTCTCTGAACATATTCCTAAAACACCGATTACAATATTCTCAATAATGATTGGTATAGCTATCGTTGAATAAACTCCTGATTTTTCAAAAAGGTCATGCCAAGGTTTATTTAATAATTCAGAATTTATATCGTTTATAATACAATATTTCTGGTTTCTAATTGCTTTTCCACAAGGAACTTGACCTTTTTCTGTGTCAGACCAAGTCATTTTCAATGAATTAAGATTAGCACTATGAATTCCTGCATGAGCTATGGGTAGAACTGTTTTATTTTCATCATATTCTACTAATCCAACCCAGCAAAATCGATAATTCCCATAACGGATAATTTCATTACATAATTCTCGATATAAATCTTCTTCAATATTCATATTTGAAAATAATAAATTGGTTTTACTAAGCATTTTAAATAATCTTTCGATCTTTTTCTGCCTTGTTATATCAGTTCCTAAGCTAAGAACACCCTCAATTTTCCCTTTATTATCGTAAAAATTGGAATTATGCCAACTGATGAGCTTTTCTTCCCCATTTTTAGTTATAACTATATTCTCGTGAAATTCTGCTTTTTCTTTCTCTTTCAATACTTTATTAAAAACACCTTGAATTTCTTCTTCTTGTTGACTAGGGATACACATTTTAATCCAATTTTTACCCACTAATTCATTTTCCATGTATCCAAGAATTTCTTGAC